>JBGQIG010000032.1:0-14415 GCA_041498365.1 Terriglobia bacterium
GATGGAGTCATCGATCTGCCTTTGCAGCAGCGGATGGACCGCCATTTCAAGAAGTGCAAGCGCTGCAAGTCAGTGCTGGATGGAACCAGCAACATAGTCAAGCTGGCTTCTCATGAAAAGGCGTTCGAGCTTCCGGCGACCGTCTCCCGCCGGCTTTACTCCAAGCTGGAGCGGCACCTGCAAACCTCACCCGGGCTCAAAGAATCAGCCAAAGGAATTCCTGTCGGGATTACGGATGATCGAGTGCAACTCGGCTCCCATTTGATCTACTTCTGGGTGAGTGATGAAGATTTCGAGCGCGGTGTCCGATTCCTGTACCCCGGACTCGGCCAGCGCGAGCACTGCATCGTCTTTGGGCATGACGAGGCCATCGAAAGAGTGCTCGATTTGATCCGAGCCAAAGGTTACAACTCAGAGCAACTGATTCGCGACATGGCGCTCACCGTGATCCGGCGCCGGGCTTCCGCACAAGCTACACTTTCCGATATCGGCGATGTTGTCCAGGCGGCGATGCGTGCGGGAGCAACCGCAGTACGCTTCCTCGGGAACCTGGGAATGGGCCGCGATCCTCTCCTGGCGGGCGAGGATGACGTGCTCGAACTCGAAAACAAAGTGACCAGTCTCATTAGTCCGCTCCCCGCGGTGGTGGTGTGCATGTACGACGTTCGCACTTTGTCCGGAAGGCTGGTTCTCAAGGGCGGACTACAGAGCCATCATCTGGCAGTTTGCAGCCACGGTGTCCGGGAAAATCCCTACTACATTCCGGATCAAAATACTCTGCCCGCCATCCACGCAGTCCAATAAGGGCGTCCCTTGTGGTGAAACTAGGACACTCCGCCCTAGCCTGGCCTGCCAAAAACTGTCACCTGGTTTGATTCAGAGCGTCAGCCCCCTCGAAAACCCCGCCCAATGAGCCCGCACACCACCCCTAAACCCGTGATTCTGCAAGGTGCTGAATCTTGCCGCGGGCCAATCTAATGGCCCTTTAAGTGCGACTGTCAGCCGGGCGACAAAAAGACACTGTAGCCGCACTGGGGGCTTTACTTGGAAAAAGGCAACCGTCGATACAAGCGCATCAAAATGGTTTTACCCGTGCGGATATCGGGAAGAGACGCCGCCAACAATCCGGTCAATGAGCTGGCTCACACTCTGGACATTACTCCCAACGGAGCCCGGCTCGGGGCAATTCGCACAGTCTTGAAATCGGGAGACAAACTCACCCTGCAATATCGTCAGCGCAGAATCCAATTTCGTGTGGTTTGGGTCAAATCGCTCACCGGCACAAGTGAGTATCAGGTTGGACTGGAAGCGATCGGCACGGCCAACGAGACTTGGGGGCTGGAACTTCCGGAGATGGATCTGGTCGATGAATACCAGAACTCCACCAGTTCATAAGTCGTCAGCAATCCAATCGCTAAGAATCTCGCCGATCCAAGCCGGCCGCTTCAGGCTGCGGTCCCGTAGAGTTCGCGCAGCGACTTGACGTTGGCCGCCGGCTTTTCGTGCAACAAGAGTTCTGTGGCCTGGACCCGCCGGTCGTTGTGGAACCAGCGTTGCACCACGCCGTCATGCAGGAAGTTCGACATGGCGAGCAGGCTCATGCCCTGATGGTGAGCCATCCAGCAGCGCACCAATTCATGGCGATGGCGCCAGGAGCGGCGTCCCGCAGCCGTGTAATCCGCCGCCTCGTAGAATCCATACGAGCCCAGCCAGCCCTCACTTTCCATGCGACGCAGGTTGCGCAGCGCTCCCGAAGGATCGACGTGAAGTGCCAGGAACGTGGAATACGGCGAGATAACCAGCGCATTGGCTTCCCCCCCGCGGAGTGAAATGTCAGGAAGACCGAAAGCCTGGTACTGGTAGTTTCCCGCTTCATCTCTTTTGGCGTAGGCCGACTCCGAAATTCCCCATGGGACACCTTTGCCGGCGGCATAGATCTGTTGCAGGCGCACTGCCGCGGTCCGCGAATTATCCAGCAGCGTATTCGGGAAGGTACGCATCCAGAGCACAGGCATCAGATACTCGAACATGGTCCCCGTCCAGGAAAGCAGAACTGGAAGTCCGTGCTCGCGGGTGTGCGACCTTCCCAGCAGAAACCATACGTCCTGCGGGATATCTTCCTTGGCAATCGCGGCGAATACCGCTATGCGCGCCTCCGAAGCCAGCAGGTCGTAGCAGGCAGGATGAAGTTTCTCCGCCTCGGTATCGAAGCCGGTGGACAGCAACTTGCGCCGCGGATTTAACAGGAAGTGGAAGTCCATGTCGTTGGCGAACTTCCCTGCTGTGATGGCGATTTGCTTGAGACTCTTGATCAGATCCAGCGCCCGTGAGCGCGCCTCCGGCAGCATGGCCTGCAATCGTTGATAGAGCGCCTTGCGTTCTCCCGAGCCGTTGGCATGCTCGAGAGCAAATTGCAGACGCGCGGTCAACTTGTCTACGACCTCCGGCAATCGTTGGACGGTCATGCTCTGCGCGTCGAACTTGAAGTCAAGCGTCGCATCCTTCCATAGAGGGACAAACTCCGGCAGCATCCACGGAGCGTAGACCTGAACTGCTTTGCGGAGATTTCTCAACCGCGCAAGCGATTCGGCCCCGACCCAGCGCACTTCGCCCTCATGCTTCGGGTTCACCATCCCCAGGTCGATCTCCAGCAGTCCTTCTTCGGAGGGAGTAAGTAAGCGCTGGAGCCAGCTTCTCTTCTGCATCTGGGCTTGAAATGTCCTGAAACGCTTCTGCGGAAAGGCATGCCGGTCGATCAGAATCCTGACATGATCCGCCAGGCCGTCAGCCAGCCGCCGCTCCAACAGCGGACGCTGCAAAAGATCCAGACAGCCCTGCTGCAGGGTCCAGAGTGACGCCACCAGATTGCCGCTGTCTACGGAAGAAATGAACCGGGGTTGAAGGGGCTCGAGGGTACGCGTGTCGTACCAGTTGAGCAGGTGCCCGTGAAACCGCGGGAGCCTGGCCACGGCCGCCAAAGTCCTCAGGGTTTGTTCGGCAAATTCGGGAACGGTCAGGAAGCCAAACTCGCAGGCAACCTGGCGGGCGTTGAGTAGAAAGCCCAGGTTGGTGGGTGACATGCGGGCTGCAACTGCTGCGGGTTCTTCCTGCACATTATCCGGAATCAGCCAGTTGTGCTCCGCGGTACTAAACTCGGCAAAAAACCGCCAGGTGCGGAGAGCAGCCCGGCCAAGGAACAACTCGTCTTTGTCGGAGGATTCACTACGCATAGCGTGCGAAGGCAGGTTCAGCCACATTGAAATCCATTTGCTGCAACCCCAGAGCAGCAAGATAGGCAGTGCCGCAAAAAACGCGTAGCGCCGGGCAAAAAACACCAGAACACCCAATCCGATCGCGAGCAAGGGCATCCAGTCGAGATAGATATCTACGGGCGTTCGCTTACGGGTGCTTAGTTCGGTCTCCGCCGCCGTCTCCCATTCGAGAAGCCGCCGGCGCGTCACCAGTCGTCGAACCAGGGTTCGCACCACGGCGTCGAGTGAGAGCAACATCTGGTGGGGCAGGAACGACAACGTGAAAAACACGTTGGCGTTGGCCGTAATCAGCGCGGCTCGAGCATCTCTGACCACTTCCGCCTTGCGTTCGATGGCGGCACGCACCAGGTTGAACCCAAACTGGAACCACGCCGGCACAAACAGGATGGCGATGGTGGCCAGAGTCCAGTACAGCGGATTTCCGGGCATCACCAGCCAGCCGAACACAAACAGCAGGAAGGTTGCAGGCTCGACCAGACTGCGGCGCAGGTTGTCCAGAATCTTCCACTGAGAAACCAGAGAAATCGGATTCGGAACCAGCCGCCCCGACTCGTCCGGCACCCGTGACAACAGCCAGCCGGTGATCTGCCAGTCGCCGCGCAGCCAGCGATGCTTGCGGCGGTTGTAAGCGCTGTAGTGCGAAGGATAGTCTTCGATGATCTCGATGTCGCTGGCCAGTCCCGCGCGCGCGTAGGCGCCCTCGATCAGGTCATGACTGAGCAGCGCGTTGCGCGGGAAACGGCGATCGAGTACGCGGTGCACCGTGTCCACTTCATAAATACCCTTCCCGGCGAAGATGCCCTCTCCGTACAAATCCTGATACACATCCGAGATGGCGCGAGTATAGATATCAAAACCCGTTTCTCCGGAATACAGGCCAGCCAGCCTGGAACGGGAGGCGCTTTGCACGCTCACCCCCACACGTGGCTGCAGGATGCCATAGCCGGCCACGACAATGTTCTTTTCCGGGTCGATGATGGCCTGGTTCAAGGGATGGGCCATCGCCCCAATCATTCGATCGGCTGACCCGCGTGGCAATTCCGTGTCCGAGTCCAGCGTGATCACGAAGCGTATTCGCGGCAGTATGGAAAGATCTCCCACCTTCACCGGGAAACTGTCGTGCTGATCGCGCAGCAGTTTGTTCAAGTCCATCAGCTTGCCGCGTTTTCGCTCCCAACCCATCCACACCCTTTCGCGCGGGTTGTAGACCCGGTGGCGATGGAAAAGGAGAAACGATCCCGAAGCCTGGCTGGCGTACTTTTCATTGAGCTCGCGTATCAACTGCGCACAGTAATGGACCAGCGGGTCGTCCTCGGGCGAAGGTTCGCGGGAATCCGGTAGGTCGGTGAGCAACGCGAAGTGAATGTTGGGATCATGGTTGCCCAGAAACCGGACTTCCAGATCCTCCACCAGCCGGCAAACCTGTTCCTTGTTGAACAGCAGACTGGGAACGGCTACCAGCGTGGTGCAGTCGTCGGGAACTTCCTCCGAGAAATCAAGCTTGGGAAGAATGCGCGGCACCAGAAGCGATGTGGTCAGGTAGTTAACCAACTGGATTGCGCTTTGCGAACTCGGCAAAAGCAGAACCAGCATCGAGAACAGGATGAGTTCGGGAGAGGTGTAAGTGTTGGTCAGGAGCAGCACAATCGCCGACATGATGGCGAGAGTGAGTATTTCGGTGGCGGGCAAATAGAACTCATCCGGATGCCGCCGCAGGAAAGACGCAATCCGCTGGCCCAGGGGAGGCTGGTATCCCACTCTCGCGTACAGAGCAGCCGCTCCTTCCCCAAGCAGATAGTGGCCCACGTGCCCACGACGCGCCTCCAGGCGCGGGCTGGCGTGCTTTTCCAGTTGCGCTGCCCGCGCCAGCGCCAAAGCTTTGGCAGCAACCTCCATCTCCGTCAAATCGGAGTGCTCAGCGACGTTCGCCAGTTCGCCCCGGTACAGGTCGCGGCTCTCAAAATCCATTCGAGCGTACGCGTCCGCAGGATCTTGGCGCAAAATTCGATCGAAGAGGATGAGCGGTTCGAGGACATCCTTCCAGGCAGTCTCGCCGATATTCCGAAGACTGCGTACACAAACGCCGACTCCATACGAGCCTTCGGGGTCAGCGGTCACTTTGGAGCCGCGAGCCGCAATCTCTTCCAGCAGGACCAGCTTCAGCGCCGGAACCAGGGCCCAGAGTTCGACCAGCTTCAACACAGTGTTCTGTTGAAAAGCGTGCACGTAGCTGCTGAACGAATCTTCATTGAACTCGTATCCGGTGGCTGCCAGAAATCCCGCAGCTACAGCAACTGCACGCGGAGCCAGCGCGCCGTCGGGAGTACGAACATGAGGCAGTTTGCGAACTAGTTTGAAGCCTTCCTTCGTACCCCGCAGATCGGCGTGCAAGAGGCGGAGATTGTCATTGAGCCAGCGAAAATCATCCCCGACAGATTTCTTCGGCGGCGGTTCCTGAAAAGCCAGCAGCACCGGTTTGAACGCACGGCAGAGCGCGCGATAGCGCTCGATGAAAAACCGGGACGAGTGCGTGCCCGGGAGCCACACCAGCCTGCGGCCCAGGTCGGCCGCCGCTAGGCCCAAGGCGTCCAGGTCGGGCGCCGTTTCCTTGCGGGTTTCGGCCAGACGCTCGGCCTCTGCGCTCGCGATCTCGAGATGGGTATTCTGAGGCATGCGGTCGATTGCTAGCGATAACTGGCAGCCTGCATTTCAAACATTTCCTTGTACCGGCCACCCAGGCTCGCCAGTTGGTCGTGACTTCCCTCTTCTGCGATCCTGCCGTTTTCGAGTACTACGATGCGGTCGGCCATGCGCACGGTGGAGAACCGATGAGAAATAAAGAGCGCCATCTTTCCCGCGGTGAGTTCAGCAAAGCGTTGGAAGACTTCGAACTCGCTGCGCGCATCGAGCGCGGCCGTAGGCTCGTCCAGGATCAGAAGTTGCGCATCGCGCAGATAAGCGCGGGCCAAGGCGACTTTCTGCCACTCGCCGCCAGAGAGATCCACACCGCCCTCGAAGCGCCGGCCGAGCATCTGATCGTAGCCACCCGGAAGCCTTCCAATCACCGCATCGGCCAGGCTCTTCCGGGCGGCGGTTTCGAGCAGCTTCAGTTCGTCGATTTCCTCAATCCGGCCGACGGCTATGTTCTCTCGCGCCGTCATCTCGTAGCGCATAAAGTCTTGAAAGATAACGCCGATCTCTCGATACAGGTCTTCCAGACGATACTCCCTAAGGTCCACGCCGTCGAGCAGGACTTGTCCCTCAATAGGATCGTAAAGCCGCGTAATCAGCTTGACGATGGTCGTCTTGCCCTCGCCGTTCTCTCCGATCAGCGCAACTCGCTCTCCTGGACGGAGATGGAAGTTCAGCCCGTTCAGTACCAGGCGCGAGCTTCCAGGATAACGAAAGGCAACATTACGAAATTCAAATCCGCGCACGATCGGCCGGGGCGCCGGCAGCGCGTCCGGCTTGGACCGGATGGTGGGCTGCATGTCAAAGAAGGCCAGCAAGTCGGTCAGGAAAAGAGCCTGGTCCGCGATCCCCGAAAGCGTGGAAAAGATCTGCTGAAGGTTGTTACTGGCCTGCAAAATCGCGCCCGACAGCAGATACCACACCCCGATGCTGTAGGCGCCCGTTACTGTCCGCCAGATGACAAACACATAGGCCGAGTAATAGCCCATGTAGGCGATCACCGACAGGAAAGCCCCGGCAATCAGCCTCCGGCGCGACAAAGCGACATTCTCTTTGTAGATCCCGTCGGATAGTTGGGTAAAACGCTGGGTAAGGAATTTGCTGAGTCCAAATAACTTGAGTTCCTTCGCGGCTTCCTTGCTCCCCCCGACCATCCGCAGATAGTCCAATTGGCGCCGAACCGGGGTTTGACGGAAATTCTTGGCATATCCCAGAAAAGCGAAGTGGCTCTCGCCGAGGAAGGCAGGAAGCACTCCCGCAATCAGCAACAGCATCAACCATGGCGAATAAACAATGATGGTGACCGACAGGGTAATGGTCGTAATCACCAACTGGATCAGCCGTCCGATTTGCTGAATCATGCCCAGGCGATCTGTCGCTTGCACTCGCGCCCGTTCCAGCCGGTCGTAGAACACCGGGTCCTCATAGGCGATCAGGTCCAGTTCAGCGGCATGCTTCATCACCTGGATACTGACGTGGCGGGTGTACTTGTCCGCCAGCAATGAGTCCGAGTAGTCGATAGCACGAGCCAGAACGCCGCTAAGAACCGCAAGGCCAAATTCGGCCGCCACCAGCCACCACAACCGGGGTGAGACCGGCTGCTCCGCGACTTTGGCGTGCACGATGGCGTCAACGATCAGTTTCGGAATCCAGAGCAGCGCCAGAGGCAATAGCGAGGCGAAGAGCCGAGAGACCAAGCCGAAAATCACAACCCCGGGTCCGGATTGCCATACGATCTTGAGAACAGGCGGAGTGTTACGGAGCGCCGAAAGCCGATCCTGCCAGCTACTCAAGAAGCTCTGATGCTCCGCCATGCATGAATCCTAAACAACTTCGGGGGTTTGTTGAAGCCATCCCGCGAAATTAGGATGAACCGCCTGCCGGACAGGCCTGGCTCAAGGGCTGTCTGAGCTGACAATGGCGCCTGGAAATAGATGCTCGATGAGCCCGTAAGGTTTGTTGAGTCATATAGTTATGAGCCCACAAGGGATCTCTGCTGGCTGCCAATTGTCCCCAGCTACCTTATCCCTACCACCGCCAGGCCATTCGCCGGAAGGGTCAGGCTTAGCTCTCCGTCCTTCAATTCTTGCATTTCCGGCGGGTTAGACAAGGCCGAGTCGCGGAGTTTCTGCAGCTGCGCCTGGGTGGGATAGATGGGCGACCCCATCTTTTCATAGGCGGGACGCGGGTCTCCATGATCCCGATCGACTCGGGAAATGGACGCGTGCCGTGTGCCGCCAAGATTCTTGAACTGCATGACTACCGTTTTGGCGGACCCCGTCTGGTCTGGAGGAATGAGGTTCCACACTGCCACGATGAGCAAACCGTCCGCGCCCCGTGTAGCCAGGGCAGAGTCGGAATTGAGAGTGATGCGTTCATGACCAAGCTGGTGCAGCACTTTGAAAACGCTGAAGGATGGCTTGGGAATGCCTCCGGCAGCGATCAAGCCGAAGCCTCCGTAAAATGGCTGCTTCACCACACCCTGCTCTTCAAAAACATCCGAAAAAGTCCAGTACGACATCTCATCCACCAGCCCGTCGCACTGGCGTATGGTGTCGGCCATCCACGGACCCATATATATGGAGTCGGTAATTTCTGGTTCATTCTTGTAACTGGCGTTGAATTCGCTCCAGATCAAGGGGAGCTTGGGAAGAGCTGAAGCCCTGATCTGGTCGTGCACCTTCTTTACTGCACGGCACACCATTCGGTCACGCGGGATGCTCTCGTTCGTGCCAAACACGTCCTGTGCGCCGTCGTTTCCGTAGACGTGAGTGGAAACAAAATCCACCGGAACGTTCTTCTCAACGCAGTGCTGGATGAAGGCGTCAGCCCAGGCGGCCTGCGCCGTGGCTGGACCGCCCACGCGCAAACGCGGGCTCACGCGCTTAACAGCGGCCACAGTGTGATCGTAAAGTTCCCAGTAAGTGGCCTGCTTCGGTTCACCCACCCAAAAGTCAATATTGGGCTCGTTCCAGACTTCGAAGTACCACTTCTGGACTTCATCCATGCCGTAGCGATCCACCAGATGCCGGGTGAACTGGTAGATCAGATCATCCCATTTACTCCAGTCTTTCGGCGGCGCGACGTTTTGCTTGTACCAGAAGGCATGCAGAGCATCCCTGGACGCCAGCTTCCTGGGCATGAAGCTCAGCTCTACAAAAGGACGAACACCGTGCTGCAAGAGGCCGTCATAGGCCTGATCCACGTAGGAGAAGTTATAGACAGGGCGGCCCTCGCTGTCTTCGTCGTATACGCCCATGTCATCAAGGAAGATTGCGTGGAAGCGAACGAATTCCATCTCCGTAATGTGTTTCACCTGGCGCAAATCCTGGCGGTAGCTTTCACGCAGGGAAAGGCTGGCCCGGCCCGATCCAAACATGTGCTCCCAGAAATGAGGGAACGGATGAGAGGTGGCGGCAGCGTCGATCACCAGAATTTCCGGCTTGTTTGCAGATGTTTGAGCGCCGGACGCAGGGGCAAACAGCAACAGCGCAGACAGAATCAAAAGCGGACCACGGTCACGCTTCATCATGGAAATCTCCTAAAATTTTCCGGCCACAGCGCAGTGAAGATTCTAATCTCCCGGCACGTTTGGACCAGCGAGAAAGCCGCCATCCAGGACCAGGCTTTGGCCGGTCATGAACCCGGCCGCGCTGGAGCACATCCACAACACCGCCTCGGCCACCTCGATGGGTTCGCCAAACCGTCCCATGGGATAAAAACCAAGTACTTTCTTTCGGACTGCGGGCGATCCAAACAACCGATCAGCCATAGGGGTCTCGATCGCCGCAGGACAAACAGCGTTGACCCTGATCTTGTTTCTCGCCACCTCGAGAGCTGCAGCTTTGGTCAATCCCAACACGCCATGTTTGCTGGCCGCGTAGGTGGCCGATCCGTAACTTCCGATGAAACCGGAAATTGAAGCGTTGTTGACGATCACGCCCTCACGGCCCTGCTTTATCATTTGTTGAAGCTCAAATTTCAAGCACAGCCATGTGCCTTTGAGGTTGATGGCGATGGTTTGGTCCCAGTCTTTCTCGGTCTGCTTAACGATGGGGACCCACTTGCCCTCAATGCCGGCGTTGTTGAAAGCACAGTCTAATCCGCCGAAAATTTCGACGGTCTTCTCCATCAGGGCTTTGACGTCGGAGGCCCGCGACACATCGGTCTTGACGAACAATCCTTCTCCGCCAGCGCGTCGGATAAGGTCGACAGTAGCTTTCCCTTCCCTTTCCCGCCGGCCGGCTACCACTACCCGCGCGCCCCGCTTCGCGAACAGGACTGATGTTTCGCGACCGATGCCTGAGGTTCCACCCGTCACCAGCGCTACCTTGCCTTCCCACTCTGACATCGCTCTAGCCCCCACCCAGATTTTGATTGTGCCGGACTCGGGCCGTACAGGGATAGCGTCAAGGATTTTACATGCAAGTGGACGTCGACACTCATCGCGGTCAAGATCACCGGTGAGTTTGTAGGCCTCGTGTTGCAGTATGTGCGATTCGCGTGGTCGACAATGGTAAAAAGTGGGGCAGTTCAGCCTGCAGCTTCACTCGAGTGCGGACAAAGACGTTTCGTGTGCTCTTCCAATACGCGATTTAATTCTTCGATCAGCTCCATCAACTTCTTGGGATCCTCTTCATCGCGAGCCGCCTGGGCCAGTTGTCTCCAATCATGACAAAACATTGCCGTCATGCAGTATCCTCCTGGAAGGTTTGGGCACACCAACTTCTCCGCAGTTGGTTTGCCAAAGTGCGATGCCACGTATTTTCTGTGGGTTATGGAAACAGCCGAAGATTAACTTCGGCTAATCTGCGCAATTCATTCATACCTGATTTACTGTAGGCGCGCGAGGTTCCGGCGCTCGGGCCAATGACTGCGAGAGGGTCTCAGAACATTTCGTGTTCTTCCCGGTGCCTGGTTCGGGACAAAACATTTGCGCTGTCGCGGAGGAAGCCCGGTCGTAACCTAGTCGTCTTGTGTCCCAGCATTTACACTAGTGACGTGCCGGGAACGGCGCCTTAGACCTACCTTGAATCCAAACGACGAGACAATTCAGAAAATGAGCCAACCCGCTCCCGCGCATCAAGACAGCTACATCCTGACCCTGGAGGAGATCGCTAATCTGGCGGCCGAAGGTGGCAAGCCGGCCGAGACTCTGATGAATGTGGTCGCCTTGATTGCCAAGCGATTTCAGACCGATGTTTGTTCCGCCTATTTGCTGGAACCGGATCGTGCCAACCTCGTGCTGGCCGCGACTCTGGGACTGCGCCCCCAATGCGTTGGCACTCTTCGGATGGGAATCCATGAAGGTCTCGCGGGTCTGGTGGCGGAGCGAGTTTGCCCGGTTGCGGTGGAACAGGTAAAAAACCATCCGCGTTTCAAATATTTCAAAGAAGCCGGCGAAGATGCCTATCAATCGTTCCTGGGCGTTCCGCTTATTGATCGCGGCGTTCTGCAGGGAGTTTTGGTGGTGCAAACCATCGCGCCCCGGGTCTTTCGCGAGGATGAAGTTCGCATGCTGACCGAGGCCGCAGCTCAGGTTGGATTAGTCGTGAGCGAGGCGCGCACGGTGGATCGCTTCATCGCTCCCGCTCAGGAGCGGCTGTGGGCGCTGGCCCGCAACTTGTGGTGGTGCTGGGATCACGACACCAGCAGTTTGTTCCGGGACCTCGACCCGGCACGCTGGAGACAGCTCAATCACAATCCTGTCTCACTGCTTTCGGAGATTCCGCTGGCGGAACTGGAACGTCGCGCCCGCGAACTGGTTCTGCACAGCCGGATCAATTACGCCTATCGCCGCCAGAGGGAATATCTCGATGCAGATCGAACCTGGGGAGCGCGACATGCCGGCATACTGCGGCCCCGTCCGGTGGCGTACTTTTCCGCTGAATTCGGTTTGCACGTCTCCATTCCGGAATATTCCGGAGGACTGGGCGTGCTGGCCGGCGATCACATCAAGAGCGCGTCCGACCTGGGAATTCCCCTCATCGGTGTCGGCCTGTTCTATGGCCAGGGATACTTCCGCCAACGGCTCGATCGCACCGGCTGGCAGCAGGAAGAATACATCCAATCCGACGTCAGTCAACTACCCATGGAAGCCGCCCTGGGAGCCAACGGCGAACCGGTCACGGTGCAAGTTGAGACTCGCGCCGGAGCCATCCGCGCGAAAGTCTGGCGGATGAAGGTAGGGCGGTGTGATTTGCTTCTCCTTGACTCCAATATTGAGGGCAATCATCCCGAGGACCGGGAACTCACTTCGCGACTGTATGGCGGGGATTCGCGCATCCGAATCCGCCAGGAATTGCTGCTCGGTGTCGGAGGCTTCCGCGCTCTGAAAGCTGTGGGCGTCACCCCCGGCGTTTTGCACCTGAACGAAGGCCACAGCGGGTTTGCCGTGCTGGAGGCCATTCGCGATCGCATGCAGGGTGAGGGACTCGGCTTTGATCAGGCCGTCCAGCGCGTTTCCCGGCAAGTGGTTTTCACCACCCACACTCCTGTGCCCGCAGGCCACGACCGATTCTACGCCGAACTGATGGAGGAGCATCTGGGACCACTCCGCGAGGCGCTGGCTATTCCCCAGGAAAAGCTTATGGAGCTGGGCCGCGAGAATTCCGGCAACCGCAGCGAGGACTTCTGCATGACCGTTCTCGGCCTGCGACTGGCGCGGCGGGCCAACGCCGTCTCCGCCCTGCATGGAGAGGTATCCCGGGCGATGTGGACCGGCCTCTTCCCGGGCAAGCCCGAGGATGAAGTCCCCATTGGGCACATCACCAATGGAGTGCACGTGCCTTCCTGGTTGTCGCCCCAAATGTTTCGTCTTTACGACCGCCATTTGGGACCGGGTTGGCAGGAAAACAGCGCCGACCCTGCCATCTGGGAAGGAATCGAGGATGTGGACGATGGCGAACTCTGGGAAACCCATCTCCATTTGAAATCCCGGCTTCTGGATTTTGTGCGTCACCGGACGGTCGAGCAGGCCGAGCGCCGCGACGAGTCGCCCGAAATGCTGCTAAGACTCGGACGCGTACTCAGCCCGGATGCGCTTACGATCGGGTTCGCGCGCCGCTTTGCTACTTACAAGCGGGCCGATCTGATACTGGCCGATATCGAAAAACTGACATCCATGGTGAATGATCCCAAGCGTCCGGTGCAGTTCATTTTCGCCGGCAAGGCGCATCCGCGTGACGAACCCGGAAAGAAAATGCTGCAGCAGATCGCAAAACTGATGCGCCATATGGAGTTTGCCGACAAGTTCGTCTTTGTCGAAGACTACGACATCAACGTGGGACGTCATTTCGTCCAGGGGGTTGACGTTTGGCTGAACAATCCCCGGCGGCCATTGGAGGCATCGGGTACCAGCGGTCAGAAAGTGGTGTTGAACGGCGGCCTCAACCTGTCGGTTCTGGATGGCTGGTGGGCGGAAGCCTACGACGGGCTGAACGGTTTCGCCATTGGTACCGGCAGAACTCATTCCAACATGAGCGTTCACGACACCCGCGATGGAGAAGATCTGTACCGCGTCCTCCGCGAAGAAGTAATTCCGCTCTACTATGAGCGCGACCGCGACGGCCTGCCGCGAGGCTGGATCAAGCGCATGAAACGCACCATCCGCACCCTGGGCTGGCGCTTCAATGCCAATCGCATGGTGATGGACTACACCTTGAAATGCTACGTGCCCGCGGCCGGCGGCATGTCCAGCGACCTGAGCAAGAAATTGTGATCCAATCGAACCGCTGCGGTAGGGCCTCTGGCCACAGGGATTCGCTGCGTTCGCTGTGCCCCTTCTCAGCGGCTCCGTGAACTCAGGTGTAGGGGCCCCGGCCGACCCTCAATCAGCGGCAAAGACTTGGGCGGAATTTTTCCATTCCGAACGCGGCATCGTCGCCACCACCTGGGTGCCATGATCGTCCGACTCCATCTCCAGACGGCCACCGAGTTCGTGTATGCGTTCGCGCATCCCGGCCAACCCCACGCCGCCATGGGCGCGATTCCGGCGAAACCGGCTCAGAACCTCTGCTGGAATGCCCTTCCCGTAATCTCTCACCCGAAGCACAACCTGGTCCTGGGATAGCTTCAGGGAAACCTCCGCTCTCGGACTCCTGGAGTGACGGTGAACGTTGGTCAGGCTCTCCTGCAGAACGCGGAATAGCACCAGTTCGAGGGAACTTGGCAGGCGACCGAGATTTTCGGGCATGTCCAGGCTGGTCTGAATGCCACTGCGTTTCGCGAAACCTTCTACATACCATCTTGCCGCCGAGGCGAAACCGGTTTCGTCCAAGAGCGGCGGATGCAGCAAGTGGGAGATGGTGCGGGTTTCGGTCATCGCCTGATCCAGCAGTTTTATGGATTCCGCAATCAGCGAATTGGCTGGCACGGAATTGCCCAGCATGGTCAAATTCATCTTCACACCCACAAGATATTGACCGAGACTGTCGTGAAGTTCACGGGAAAA
>JBGQIG010000033.1:0-14294 GCA_041498365.1 Terriglobia bacterium
GGGTGTGAAGCTGACAGTCCAATAAGAATTGGGAGGCGGGACCGAACGCCCGCCTGCCATTGGGGAGAGTTGCATCTCGTGACTAATTACAAACCGCTGTTACTGTCGCTCGCCACGTCCGAATGCAGCACACGGAAAGTGCTGCCGCCGTTGGACCACACCAATACCAGCGCGTCCTGCCCTTTGGGCACGCTGCTCAGCGCTTTCTGAACGTCGGCCGCGCTCTGCACCGGCTTGCGATCCACTTCTACGATTACATCACCAGACTGTAGTCCTGCGTTGTCGGCAGGGCTGCCCGGCTGCACCTGCTGAATCACCGCGCCATGCAGATCATTGGGCGCCTGCAACTGCCCGCGCATTTCCGGAGTCATGTCGGACAGACCCACTCCCCAACGCGGTTTGCCTCTGACGGCATCGGTGGTTTCTTTGCCGGATTTGTCGCGGCTGCCCATGGCTTCCAGGGTGACGGGAACTGCGACGCTCTTGCCATCACGCATTACCTGAAGATGGATCGTCGTGCCCGGATTCTTCTGTCCAACTTCAACCTGTAGCTCACCCGCATCGCTGACTTCGTTCCCGTCGATCTGGGTGATCACATCGCCGACCTTCAGGCCGGCCTTGGCGCCCGGAGAGCCGGACTCGACCTGGGTCACGACTGCGCCGACCGCGTTGGTCATGTGGAAAAACTTAGAGTTATCAGGGGTCACGTCGGAAATCCCGATTCCCATGTAGCCGTGCGTCACCTTGCCGAACTGAATCAGCTTTTCCACGGTGGGGCGTACGATCTGCGTGGGAATGGCGAATCCCATGCCCGAGAACGAACCCGAAGGCGAGATCAGGAAAGTGTTGATCCCGATTACTTCGCCGCGCACATTCACCAGCGGGCCGCCGGAGTTCCCCGGGTTGATGGCCGCATCCGTCTGGATGAACTGACCGGGCTTGCGGGCGTCGTCCGACGACGGATTAGGACGGTTCAGCGCGCTCACGATCCCGCGGGTTACGGTGAAGCGGAATCCGAACGGATTGCCGAATGCCAGTACGGTTTGGCCCGGGTGCAGTTTCGTGGAGTCGCCCCATGGGGCGTTGGGCAGATTCTTGCTGTCCACCTTGAGGACAGCGAGGTCGGTCAGCGGATCGGCGCCCGCCACTTTCGCCGGCAGAATTCGGCGATCACTCATAGTGACGCGAACGTCGGTGGCGCCATCCAGCACGTGGTTGTTGGTGACGATATAGCCGTCCGGCGAGATGATCACGCCACTACCCAGCCCGTGCTCGACGCGCGGCTGTGGCCGCATCTGATGTCCGAAGAACTGGCCAAAGGGACTGAATTGCTCCAGGTCGTCGGGCAGATCGCCGACGGTCACGTTGGCTCTTGCGCGTGACGTCACGGTGACGTTCACGATGGCGGGGGTGACGCGTGCAGCCAGGGTCTCCATGGCCTGGTCGAGCGAGAGCAGCGCGCCCACACTGTTGCTGTCGAGCGGGGTCTGCGTAGGAGCAGGCATCGCGGCCTTCGCCGGTACGGCTTTGACGAAATCGTAGGTCACGAACGAGCCCACCATCGCAATCGTCAGAATCGGGATGATGAGATGGCGACCCAGCATTGTTCTCCAGTTTTGTATCCAGCTTTTCATTTCTTTCTTCTCCTGTTTTCTCTTAAGCAACTAATTATTTAGTTGATTACGGTAAAAAAACTCAAATAGACTTGGCTATAATTCCCGCTTCCATCTGTTTCTGCGCCGGCCTGATCACAGTGACCTGCCACACGCACAGATTCCAGACGACCGAACCAGGTGCGCCGCCTGGCGCGGCCTGGGTTTGGACTACAAAAAGCAAAGTTTGAAAAGCAACTGCACGGTCCGCGGCACTGACGCGGATCAACGTCGGCGCCTTCATTCTTGGCTGTATGGCCTTGGCCGGAACGACGGCGGGCCTTCTGGTCTCTGTCTCTCGTGCCGCAGAGACCGAACCCTTCGCGCTTGATCTCGCCTCAAGCCTGGTGGGAATGACGGAAGAATCCGACACCTTACTTGTCTTTATGCTGCCGGGCACCATCGCCGCTACCGACGTGACAGCCGGGGAGCCGACCGATCCGTCCTGGAACGACACCAGCCGGGGACGGTTGGAAAACGCCACCAGGCAGGCAAGCGATACTCCCGTCAACAAGACCGGCGCCGGTCTCCAGACTCGGGTGGCGCTCGGCCGGTTGACATCCAAAATCTGTGACACCCGGAGCGAGACGTGTGCCAGGCGGTGGACGGCCGCCTGCGCCAACGCGAGTCCACGTCGCAGAAAACTCTTTTCGGCCAGGGAGACCAGACATTCCGCGTACACGCGCGGGCTTGCGGTCTTGGCCAGTACCAGGTCGTCGCAGGCCATCTCGCGGTCGAGGGCGAGCTTCTTCTCGATCCACCAAACCGCGGGGTGGAAGAAAAACAACGCGCCCAATATTTTCTGAATGAGGTTTGTCCAGTCGTCCCAGCGGCGGAGATGCGCCAGTTCATGCAGCAGGATCGCGTTCAATTCCGTCGCAGAAACCTCCTGCATTGTCCAAGACGGGATGACCACCAGCGGCCTGACAAATCCGATCGCAGTCGGCACTTGCAACTGCTCTGACACGCAGACCGCTACAGGCCTTGGAGAATCGAACTCCTCCACAGTCTTCCGCAATAAAGGATCCAGAGTTGCGATGTCGATTGGTACGCAGCTTTTCCGCAGCCGGTGCAAGTGCCAGAAACCGACACCCACTCTGACCAATCCTGCTGCTGCTATCAGCAACCAGCCGGCGAATATATAAAGCGCCCATGAAGCGGGCATGGTGATCTCGGACCGGTTGTTCAGTTCGGTGCCGCGCGAAGCCAAAATGCCAAACAGAGGAAGCGCCGCGATTCCTAACAGTGCCGTGAACCAGACCGCAAACCGCGTGCCCGAGTTCTGCCGGCCGATGACTCGGAGCAGGATGCAGGTAAGCAACGCGATTCCCAGACCCTCCGCGGTACAGTTCAGTACTCGCTCAGCGGAAATCTGGGCCAAGGATTGCAAATTGAAGGTGGCTGCAGTCATTTGCCTTCTCTCTGCTGCAAGAGTTGCCGCAGTCGCTTCAGTTCCTTGGCTTCGATACCCTGGTCCTCGAGAATGTTCAAGACCAGCAGCTCATGAGAATCCTTGAAAAACCGGGTCGCCAGGTGCCGGATTTCGGATCGCGTGGCTTCCTGACGTTCCATGATGGGTACATAGACATGAGCCCGGCCGTCTTTGGTGTGCTCAACGTAGCCTTTGTTTTCCAGGACGCGAATGGTGGTAAGAACGGAGTTATAGGCCAGCGCCGGCTTTTGGGGAAGCGCATCGAGAACCTGCTGGACGGTGGCCGAGCCCTTCTGCCACAGCACTTCCATCAGGCGAAGCTCAGCCTCGGTGAGGGTTTCAGACTTTCTCGGGGGCACGTCGGACCATGTCTCCTTGTGCTTATTAGACGCAACCGGGCGCCCAAAGGTCAACTAATTATTTAGTTGCTAGACCAATTTAGTTGGTTGCCCGGGGAGCCAAAAGTTGTCGGCACCCTCTCTGCCGGGTAATGGATTGTAGAATTTACTGGCAAGCGGGGCCTCTCCTTGGGTATAGCTATGCATCTAGCTATTTAAGGTTCAATTAAGTATTAATTATGGTGTCCTGCCGGCTGGGGCTGCGTATGAATATGCGACAAAACATGGTAGAAGTTCCCACAGGGCTCCTGGTCGCCATCTCCCTTCTCGCGCTAACTGCCGCAGCGCAAGAGAAGAAAGAATTTAGCTACGCGGTCGGACCCGGAGCCGTGATCTCTATCACCAATAATTACGGGCCCATCACCGTAAGGCCTTCTGGAAACAGGCAGGTTGCGGTCGAGACCGTGGCACACTCGGGTGCCGTCAGCTGGGTGAACGAGCAGCATGGCAATCGAATCGAGCTTCGGTCGATGTCCAGCCGCCAGGGCACCAACCTCGTCGATTACACTGTGCTGGTGCCGGCCGACGCGTTCGTGAGCCTGCGGTCGTCCGATGGAACCCTGCGTGTGCAAGGACTACGCGGCGACATAGTCCTGGAAGCGGCAACCGCATCGGTGGAAGTGAGTGACATCAGAGACGCCCATCTGCATGTGAAGACTCTGAGCGGGCCGATTGCGTTGACCGACATTCATAACGGCCACTTGGACGTCCACTCGGTAAGCGGGAATGTCAACCTCCGTAATGTGACCGGAGCATCGGTTGAAGTGAACTCCGGCAGCGGGCGAATCACGTACGTGGGCGATCCGGGCCCGGTCGGAGAAACCCTGCTCGTCAGTCACTCGGGCGACCTTGAAGTCTCGATTCCTGCCAGCGCTTTGGTCGAAATCAAGGCGCGTTCCATAAAGGGTCAGTCCGATGAGATATTTCCGAATGCCGGCGGTCTTTCTTCCCCGATCGGCTCGAACAGTCTGCTGAGACCTGGGAAAAGTGGAGCCCGCTTTGAACTACGCTCATTCAGCGGCAAGATCCGGCTAAAGAGGCCTTGACCGTTGCCGTCTCAATACGCCTCTACCCGGGGCATTGCTTTACTCGGTTGAGTTCTTCGCTCTACTCCATGTCTCGGACCTTCAGGGAAGTCAGCAGTTGCTCGGATAGGGGTAGTGTCTTAACACAGTGTTGAGACACTACCGATAGGTACCTTGGTTGCGCTGGTTTCCGCTTTCGGTGTAAATTCGATGGGAGTGTTGACAGGGTAGTATTCATGCGGTCGATCTCGAAACGGATAGCGCTGCTATGCCTATTACTGACCTTCTGGTCAGCGGTGGCGTTTGTTGTGCATCACCACTCGAGTTCGACCGAAGCGGTGAAATGCACGGTCTGCGTGGCGGCGCATTCTGCTTCTCCTAAAGTCACTTCCACTCTGCCGAACCGGACGTTGGTTCGAGTATCTACTTTTCGGCCGGCGCCAGTTTCTGCCAAGCAGCGCCTCGTAACCTTCGCGCTCAGTGTTCGCCCCCCTCCCGCAGTCTAGAAATCCGCTTTAGAGATCGTATCAAGCGAGTGCGTTTTACACGCACGGTGTCCCCATTTTTCTAGACTTTTTCGGAGGAATCATGCTGGCTTTTTGCAGGAAGTCGCTATTTGCGGCTCTGATGGTGGTTGCAGCCCTGGGTCTTCGTACTTATGCGCAGTCGGGGGGGAGCTCGACATCAGTTACGGGTACCGTGGTCGATCCCACGGGTGCTGTGGTTGCCAACGCGATCGTCGAAATACGCAACCCGGTTAGCGGTTTTGAGCGAACCGCCAGTACCGACAATTTGGGCAAATTCAGCATTCCCAACATTCCGTTCAACCCCTATCACCTCACCGTCGCTGGCAAGGGTTTTGCTGCTTACGCACAGGACATCGATGTTCGATCGGTTGTTCCCGTAAGCATCAACATTGCCCTGCAGGTGAAAGGTTCATCCGAATCCGTAACGGTTGAAGCTACGGGAGAAGATCTGCTCGAGAACGATCCGACGTTTCACACTGATGTGGACCGCGGCCTCTTCGACAAGATGCCGCTAGAAAGCCAGTCGTCATCGCTGAGTTCGCTGGTTACTCTGGCTTCACCGGGAATTGCCGCGGATTCGAATGGCCTGTTTCACGGCATGGGCGATCACGCGGAAAACTCCTTCCTGGTGGATGGCCAGCCGATCACAGACCAGCAAAGCAAAGTGTTCTCAAACCAGATTCCGCTCGATTCGGTCCAGTCGCTCGAGGTTATCTCCGGCGCGCCACCCGCCGAATTCGGCGAGAAGGCGAGTGTTGTGATCAATGTGACCACCCGCTCCGGTCAGGGCCTTACCACGCCCCATGGCTCGGTAACCGCGTCCTACGGAAGCTTCGGCACTTCCAATGTGGGATTCAACTTCGGTTACGGAGGCCAGAAGTGGGGGAACTTCATCTCCGTCAACGGGCTGAACAGCGGCCGGTTCCTCGATCCACCCGAGTTTACCGTCATACACGCCAAGGGCAACGAAGAGAACGTATTTGATCGCCTGGACTTTCAACTCTCGCAGAAAGATTCTGTTCACCTGAATCTGGGATTCACGCGCTCCTGGTTCCAGACCCCGAATTCGTTTGATGCCGAGAACGCGACAGCCTGGTCCGGGCTGGTAGTGGACAATGGCGGACTCGATCCCAATGGAAACGTGGTCGGGCCGGCAGATCAGCGCTCGCAGATCAAAACCTTCAATATTGCTCCGTCGTGGACCCGCTTGCTCAATACCAACACGGTGTTCACGTTGGGCGCCTTTGTCCGGCGAGACCAGTTCAACTATTACCCCAGCGGCAACCCGTTCGCCGATCTCGCGCCAGACCTCCAACAAGAAACCCTGAGTCAGGACCGGACGCTGACCAACGCAGGCATTCGTTCAGACGTCTCTTATGTGAAGGGCATGCACAACCTGAAGGCGGGAGTCACCTATCAACAGACTTTCCTCGACGAGAACAACCGCTTTGGCATCGTGGATCCGACGTTCAATCCAGTGTGCTTGAACGCCGACGGCAGCCCGAATACCGACCCGACCGTGACCGACCAGGGACAATGCGGGGGAGCGCTGAATCCGGGTGGGAGCGCAAATCCGGACTTTAACTCGCTCTTGCTTCCCGTGGACCTGACGCGTGGCGGAATTCTATTCCCATTCAATGGCCACACGGACGTTAAGCTGCTCTCGCTCTACGTGCAGGATGCCATCACAAAAGGAAACTGGTCCCTGAACCTGGGATTGCGCGGGGATATCTACAACGGCCTGACTACGCACAAGGAAGCCGAACCCCGCATCGGCATCGCTTATAACGTCAAGAAGACCAATACGGTCCTTCGCGCTTCGTATGCGCGGATACTGGAAACCCCGTTTAACGAGAACCTGGTGCTTTCCAGCACGGGGTGCGCGGATCCCGTGTTGAATCCGCTTCTGGTCTGTTCCACGGATGCCGCTACTCCCTTCAGCCCCGGCTGGCGCAATGAATTCCATGTGGGCCTGCAGCAGGCGTTAGGGCGCTATCTGGTCTTCTCCGGCGAATATGTCTGGAAATACACCCATAACGCGTACGACTTCGGCGTATTCGGGAGCACTCCACTGACTTTCCCGATTGAATGGCACAACTCCAAGATCCCGGCGTTTGCCGGACGTGTGAGCGTGCCCAACTTCCATGGGGTCTCGGCCCTTTTCGTCTTTTCCAGCGTGGTATCGCGGTTCTTCAACCCGCAGATTGGCGGGGCGGGCGCTGTTCCTCCCGGAAGTGGCGGAAGCGATATCACCCCGTTCCGAATCGACCACGACGAAAAGTTCAACCAGACCACGCACATTCAATACCAGCCGTGGAAAACCGGGCCATGGGTCGGCTTCAACTGGCGGTATGACAGCGGGCTGGTGGCCGGCGCAGTGCCGGTCTCGGACGGGGGCGATGTCGACATAGCCGGGAGCGGTCTTACTCCGGATCAGCAGTTCCAGGCCAGGTTTACCTGCAACGGCGTCGCCGCCACCCCGACCGTTGGCCTGCCCGATACCTGCCACGGTACCGAGTTCCGGTCCACTCTCGTAAGCATCCCAGCACCCGGGACGGCAAGTGATGACAAGAATCCACCACGCGTCGCTCCTCGCCATCTCTTTGACATCACGGTGGGAGATGACAACCTTTTCCGCGGTGACAGGTACAAGTGGAGTCTTCAGCTCACTGCGGTCAACGTGACCAATAAGGTTGCGCTCTACAACTACCTGTCAACCTTCACTGGAACGCATTACGTAACCCCGCGCGCGCTAACCGTCGAATTGGGATTTCACTTCTAAAACCCACATCGCACGCCAAGGGAGGGGCAAGACTGCCCCTCCTTTGCTCATTCAGAAGAATTTCCCCGTTTCTTCTCACCTGCAGCAAGTGTGCGGGGATTGGTCCCACACCCACCGCGAAAGCTGAGAAAATGAGTGGCATGAAAAGAACAAACCTCCGCCGGTTCTGCGTGGCCGGTCTATTGATCCTGCTTGCAGCGCTGGCCGGTTTTCGGGGCGTAGGCCGGTGGCTTATCCGTGAGGACCCCCTGGTGCACGCGGACGTGCTTTTTGTGCTAAGTGGCGCCATGCCGACGCGGGCAGAGGAGGCCGGCAAGGTCTTCGCGATGGGCTATGCACCCGAAGTCTGGCTCAGCCGGCCCGAGAGCCCGGTTGACGAGCTGGCAAAACTTGGCATCCATTTTGTCGGCGAGGAGGAATACAACCGCCAAATCCTGATTCACGAAGGCGTAGGAGAAACAGTAATTCATATTCTTCCGGATGAAGTTGTGAACACCGAGCAGGAAGTGCAAGAGTTGGCGCGGGAGATGCGGCAGAAGGGAAAGACCACGATCATTCTGGTCACTTCGCCGCAACACACCCGGCGAGTCGGGGCCTTGTGGCAGAAGCTGGTGGGAGATAATCCGAAGGCCATCGTTCATGCCGCCCGTGAAGATTCCTTCGACGCCGACCACTGGTGGCGCAACACGCGTGATGTGCTTTCCGTGGTGCGCGAAACCCTGGGTCTGGTGAATGTCTGGGCGGGTCTTCCGGTGCGGCCACACGCCGACTAATGATCGGATTCGTTCCAAAGCAAGTTAGGAATGCGTGAGCGTCCCTGTGATCTTGGTCTGACGCAAGGCCCAGGCAAAGACCATGCCCGAGAGCGGAAGCAGGATTGCAGCAAACAGAAGCAGCGCGCGCACGGAGGGCCAGAGTTGGGCGAAACCTGCGCCCGTGAGCAGCGCCTGACGCATTCCCTCCAGCGAGTACGTGACCGGGAGCAGCCGCGCCAGCCACTGCAACGGCGTAGGCAGCACGGACACGGGATACATCATGCCGCCGAGCAGGCCGGATGCGCCTACGATCAGCCACCGGACGGGATTACCGCGCTTAAAGAGCAAGAGATAGCTGGTCGAGATGACTCCCAGGCCAGCGAAGGCCAGGATCGAAACCACAAGAATAGTTACCGCCCCCAGCCAATTGGCCTCGCGAATGGGGAAGTGGAAGAGCAACGCTCCCCAGGCGAGGTAGATCACCGTCCGCAGAGCGAGCAGGACGAACGGGTACGCAGCCGATGCGACCAGAATCAGGGTCAGCGGCGTCTCCGTAACCAGCATGGCCTCGAGAGTTCCGTTGGTCTGGGCTTCCGTAATGCTGGAATCGAACGCACTCAGGGAGACGGTGAGATAGTCGAAGAACGCAAAGCCGACCAGGGCGAAGGCAAAATAGTCGCTGCCCGCGGGAAGGGCGCGTGCGAGTTCGTCATTGGAAACAAATCGGGAGAGATAATAGAAAGTCGCCACGCCGAAAAAAGCCTCCAGCATCTCCAGCGCGAAAGCCATGCGGTAGCTTCGGGCGATGGCCACATCCCGCCTGAAAAAGGCAAGTACCTTGCGCAGCGTGCGCTGTGTGTTCACGAAGCCACCTCGGCCAGAAAACCGGGCGGAGTCAGCCGCTCAAGCGCTTCCTCGAGGGTAGCCGCGCCGGTGGCACTGCGAAGGCCGCGAAGAGAATCGCAGGCCACGAGCCGTCCCTTGTCCAGCAGGGCCACGCGATCCGCCAGTTGTTCGACTTCCGCCAGAGTGTGGGAGGCGAACAGGACCGTTGTCCCGTGGCGCTCGACCAGTTGGGTCTTTAGAAACCGCCTGAACTCCGAGGCAGCCATCGGATCCAGACTTCGTGTTGGCTCATCCAGCAGAAGCACGCTGGGACGGTGGATCATGGCACGTGCCAGGCCCAGACGATGTCCCTGGCCGGTCGAAAGTGTTCGTACCTGGCTTCCGATAAACCCGCCCATCCCCATCAGTTCGGTCAATTCTTCGAGGCGCCGGGCAGCTTCCGCGTCGAACAGGTTGTTCATGGCCGCGAAGAAGCCAAGATTCTCGCGTGCGGTGAGCCGGCCGTAAAAGCCGCCGTCGGTGGCCGAGTTGAATCCAAGCTGGGCGCGGACCTGTGATGCCTGCCGTTCCACATCGTATCCGGCAACGCTGGCGCGCCCGCGCGTGGGCACCAGCAGGGTGGCCAGGATTCGCAACAGCGTCGACTTGCCGGAACCGTTGGCGCCGATCAGCGCAACCATTTCGCCGGCTCCGACCTGGAAAGAGACTCCTGACAAAGCGGGTTGGGTAAGCGGCGCGAAAGGATTGAGAAACGCTCGCCAGCCGGTTTGGGGCGCCGGAAAATACTTTTGTATTTCTTCAATGACGAGCGCGGCGGCTGCCATGTCTTATCGTATACCCTGAGTGTACGATGGCCGAGGCCACAGCGAAGCTTGCTACATCAGGAGTCGGCGTTCTGCATGCGACCCACACCAAGCGGAGGCCTATTCGATGGATTTTCCACGGTTTGATCTCACTGGCCGAGTGGCACTCGTCACCGGAGCTGCGCGGGGTCTAGGACAAGCGATTGCACTGGCCCTGGCTCATGCCGGCGCAGACGTGGCCCTTGGACTGCGCGATGTGAACGCGCAGGGAGACGTGGCGGCCCAGATCAAAGCCATGGGCCGGCGAGCTCTGCCCTTGCAGATGGATGTCAGCCAGCTCGATCAGATATTCCGGGCGGTGGATGACACCGTCAAGCACTTCGGACGGCTCGACATCCTTGTCAACAATGCCGGACTTGCGCCAGACAACCTCGCGGAGAACGTGCGCGAGGAGGATTTCGACTTGACCCTTGCCGTTAATCTGAAGGGAACGTTTTTTGCCAGCCAGGCGGCCGCGCGAGTCATGATCCGGCAGAAGAGCGGGCGCATTATCAACCTGAGTTCACAAGCCGGATTCGTCGCCCTGCCGACCGAGTCGGTGTACTGCATGACCAAGGCCGCCATTGCCCACCTGACCAAATGCCTCGCTATCGAGTGGGGCAAGTACAACATCACGGTGAATGCGGTCGCACCAACTTTTATCCGCACTCCAGGGACGGAGAGCGCCCTCGCCAACCCCGAGTTCCGGGCGGAAGTGATCGAGCGCATTGCCGCATTGCACCGGATTGGCGAGCCGATGGATGTAGCCGGAGCGGTCGTATTCCTGGCCTCCAGCGCAGCCTCGCTTATTACGGGTGACACCATCCTGATCGATGGCGGGTGGACCGCCAGGTAGGCTGCGGCCGCCGTTTATAATGCGTTGCAATGTCCATCCGTCTTGGGGAACCTGTTCGCACCCTGTGTCTCGTTGCCGCGTTGGCGGCGGCTCCGCTCGCCGGTGCGGTCTCAGTGTCATCGTGGAGCGGGGTGCTGCGCGACCATGCCGGAAAGCCGGTTGGCGAGGCCATCGTCAAACTGCGCTCGACCTCCAGGGATCGCGACTACACGACCAGGGCTTCGGCGACCGGCAACTTCACATTCTCAGAAATCGTCGCCGGGGATTACGAACTTTCCGTGGAAACCGCGGGAAAAACCTGGAAGATGGCAACACCCCTGGTCATCAAGGAGAGGACCTCGTTCAGCGCGACACTGCAGCTCTCTGTCCAGCCACAGGAAGTGCGAGTAGTGCCATCCAACGAAGAATCTTCTCCTCAGTCCAGTGGCGGCGAGCATCTTTCCAGTGGGGAAGTTTCGAGCCTTCCGCTCAACGCGCGCGACTTCAGCAAGTTGCTGTTGCTGGCGGCCGGGACCATGACCGACGCCAATGGCGCCGCCAATTTCACCCAGCAGTTTGCCGTGAACGGGCAACGCGGCACCGCCACCGTCTTTGCTCTCGATGGATTCGACACCACCGATCCGGAGATGGGCGGCGCCACATTCTCCAACTTCAACGTTGACGCGATCCAGGAAGTGCAGGCCAGTACAGGAGTGATGCCGGCGGAGATCGGGCATGGAGCGGCGAGTCACACCAACGTGGTTACCAAGTCCGCCGTAAACCAGGTGCACGGCAGTTTCTTCGAGTTTGTGCGCAACGCCGCCTTCGATGCGCGCAACTATTTTGACCACAAGAGTGTCGCGGACGAGCGCCGCATTCCACCATTTGTGCGCAATGAATTCGGTTTCACCAACGGCGGCCCGGTGCTGCTGCCGAGAATCTATGACGGCCGCAGCCGTACCTTCTATTTTGGCCAGTACCAGGGCTTTCGCCAGGTGCTGGGGACAACCCAGGTCTTCCCCGTGCCCACGGCGGAGGAACGTCAGGGGGTCGATACTCTGACTTTTCCCGGCGATACGCTGACAGTTCCTGTAAGCCCGGCGATCGCGCCCGTGCTGGCACGCTATCCCTTGCCGAACGATCCCAAGGGCGCATTTGGTGAGCGTACCTATGCCGCGTCTTCCAAGATTTATACCCGGACCGATCAGTTTTCGGTGCGCATCGACCATCGCATTTCCGATAAAGCCTCGCTGTTGACGCGATTCAGCCTGAACCAGGTGACGGGCCCGCTTACTAACCCCGACCAGACCGCAATCGATCCCAGTTTCGCGGTGCAGTTTTTCGATCATCAGCGCAACGCGGGCGTGAGATATACGAGGACGATTTCTCCCAATTTCATTTCCGACACTTCTTTCGGCTACATTCGCAGCACGCCATTCTTTCCCGCGGCCAACCACACCCAGCCGGCACTCGCTTTCGCCGACGGACTCTTTCAGGGCTTCAACTCGGCGGGTGGCTCCATCTTCGGGTCGTACGGGAATCTCTACCAACTCAAACAGGACATGAGTTATGTGCATTCTGCCCACGCCTTCAAGTGGGGCGTGGAAATACGCTTTAACCGCGACGCTACGATTTTTGGGACGAACATAAACGGGCTTTACAGTTTTGGAGGCGGAACGGCTTACTCTCCCGTTCTTATTCCTTCGGCCAGCGGCACGCACGACATCCAGGTGGGAGATCCGCTGCCGGATTCGCTGACCGGACTGCTGACCGCTACGCCTTATTCCTACAACGTCATCGCAGCCGCGAACGTAACCCCGACCGGAGACCGGTTCGATGAAGCTGCGGTTCGTCGCGAAGCCTACAACTTCTACTTCCAGGACACCTGGAAAGCCAGTTCCCGTCTGACCCTCAATTACGGATTGCGCTATGAAGTCAACAGTCGCATTCATGAGGCGGAAAACCGTACCTCGCTTCCCAGATTTGTCGGAGCGGACGGGAAAGACGTGCCGTACTGGGACCACAGCGCGAAGCAGATTTTCCTCTACGATCCGCAGCCCCCCTATGATCAGGATTGGGGCGGCTGGGGACCGCGACTCTCAGTAGATTACGGGGTGAGCAGCCACACCGTGCTGCATGCAGGGGGCGCGATCAATACGATTCTTCCCAACTTGTGGCAGGACAATTTCGTTACCGGAGCGATTCCGTTTGCCACCAGCCTCTACGCCAGTGCCCTGCCCAACACTCCTTTGCCGTTCCAAAATTCAGTGATACCGGTCAATCTTCCGCCTCCGTACACGACCGCCGGCCAACCCCTGTTTCCCAACGGAAAGGCCACGGGCATCGCGCCCAACACGGAGATTGACCTGGTGCGTTATCAGAACGATCTAACCGCGCTGACGCCGGGGAACCAGGTCCAATTGCTTTCGATGATCGGCTTCGCCAAAAATTTTCGGAACGGCTACATAGGAAGCTGGACGGCAGGCATCGAGCACGATTTTCGAGATGTGAAGTTCAATGCCGCTTACGTGGCAACCGCAGGCATTCACCTGGCCAGCGTTTATTCTCCCAATAGCTATGGCGGTGCTGATCCCGCTTTCGCGCCGTTTACGCAGTTCGACTCCACGGGTCAGGCGATCGGAGGCTTTGGGCCGGAAAGCGTGATGACGAGCCGATCGCATTCCAGTTATCACGCCCTGCAAGCCGGCGTCAGCAAGAATTCGGCGCGCGCGGGTTTGGGTCTGCAGGCGAGTTATACCTATTCCAAATCTCTCGATGACACCAGTTCAGTACTCGGCGGGCTCTTCGGAAGTGCTGGAGTGGTGCTGCAAACCCTGCCCCAGGATCCCTGGAATCCCGACGCGGAAAAGGGTGCTTCGACTTTCGATGCGACCCACTCCTTTACCCTGAGCCTGATCCAGGTGCTGCCTCTGGACCGGGTAAAGTTTCTTCGTCCTCTCGGAAAACCCCTCACCCGGGGCTGGCAGTTCCTGAATATCACGACCTTGACCAGCGGAGCACCATTTAGCGTCTACTCCGGTGTGCAGCAAACCGGGGTGGGCGCGGGCGGAACCGACCGTCCCGATCTGGTGGAGCAACCGCATTTTTCGACGAGCGGCACGGTGCGTGAAGATTATTTCGGACGGGGCGCGAATAACACATCGTTCTTCTCGATTCCAATCAACGTTCCCGGTGGGACC
>JBGQIG010000034.1:0-13978 GCA_041498365.1 Terriglobia bacterium
AAGGCGACTGCAGTCCATCACGCAGGGTTTCATCGTTGAGCAGTACCCGCCCCGTCAGCCGCAGCCTGGCGGCGTCCATCTGGTTCCAGTCGTAGATGAGTTCGGAGGTTTTCACGGAGAGACTTGTAACTCTGAATGCCCTTCGGAGCTCAAAGGGTCTGAGAGTCCACGGAACAGTCGTGCCAAGTACCTCAGGGGCTTAAGCCCTCATTTATTGACAAGAACCCATTGCAGGCCCAGAGGCCCTGCTCCACCCAGAACCGATCGCGAAGACGACACCAACATCCTTTGTCGCCTTGTCATTTCTTGGGCGCTACCGTCAGCCCGAACACAGAGGTCTGTCCCTGGCCCGCTACATTCAGCCCGCGCACTCCCTGCTCATTAGGCAAGTAGAGCGTCTTGCAATGCTCGCAGCGATAAACCTCCGCGTTCGGCCCCCAGGCTTGCTCCGCGTCGCCGCAGGTCTGTTCGACCACGTCGGTGGTGTAGAACCAGCGCTTCAGGTGGCCGCCGCAGAACTTGCCCTTGCCGTCCTTTTCGTTGCAGGAGCGCTGCCCTACCTTCTTGATTTTTACTTTGTGATGGGGAAGCTGCGGAGGAGCAGTCGCGGTTTCGGTCATGGTCAAAGGAGCTATCCTCTATGCTGCGGCAAAATGCCGCCGGATTCACGCGTTTTATTTTACTCGAAGGCGTTTCGGCGGGGCTACGGACCTCAATCGAATTCCCTCTTCGGGGCGGCCTGCTCCGGACCGACGCGGCCGGCGGCAATATCGGCGGCGAAATAACTCTCGCCCTTAACCGGCCCGCCCGCCATCCTGCGGAGCATCGCGATCTGCCCTACGTGGGTTAAGGAATCAGCGATGGGGCCCTGGAAGAGCTTCTCGGCGGGCGCGTGCAGAGGCTCGGCGGAGGCCAGGTAATCGTCGAAGCTCTTCAGCGCAGCGAAGAAACGGACGCTTCCCTTCTCCCAGGACAAGGGGTCGGAATCTTTCCAACTCTGTTTGCCCTGCGCGATGGAGAGACCCCAATCCAGCAAGTCGCCAAGGTGAGCCAGGATTTGTCCGGCCGAGCGACCCGATGGGCAGCCGCGAAAATCGGCGAACCCTGGCGGAGCATTGCGGACGGCCTTGCCGCCGCGGTAAGCGAGAGTGGCCACGGCGTGGCGCAGCAGTTCACGTTTAGGATCAGAATTTGAAGTCGTCACGTAAATTTCCTCGTGTGTTTGGTTCTTAGCGCTCCGGCCGCTCTTACCGCACCTCGCAGGCGCCGTCCCAAGCCACGGGTGAACTGCAAATCGAGCATACCTTCCATCTGGCGCGTGAAAGCTTTTCCGTACCCGTACCACCACACTTTTTTCATTCCCGGCAGGCGATCCGAATCCAGATATTTCATGCGCACCATTTCTTCGAGCCCCAGGCGGCCATGAGAGCGGCCTATACCACTCGCCTTCACGCCTCCATGGGGCGCTTCGCTGATGCCGAAGCAAGAGACTACATCGTTCACCATGACGGTGCCGGCCTGAATGCGGCGTGCCAGCGCCTCGCCGCGGAAGCGATCCCTCGTCCACACGCTTGCCGCCAGGCCGTACTCGGATTCATTGGCGAGGCGGACCGCATCATCATCGCTATCGAACGGCATCACCGGCAGCACCGGACCGAACGTCTCTTCGCGCATGATGCGCATCCCGGAGGTAACGTCCGCCAGGACAGTTGGCGCGTAAAACCTCGCTCCCAGCTCTGGCAAGCGTTTGCCGCCCACCAGCACTCGCGCCCCGTGCGCTCGCGCTTCTTCCACGTGCGCTTCCACATTCAACAACTGGCGTTCGTTGATCAATGGTCCTACATCGGTCTCGGGGTCCATGCCGTTGCCTACTCGCAACTGCTGGGTTTTTCTTACACAGGCTTCGAGAAAGGGCTCATACAGGCTGCGCTGCACATAGCAGCGTTCGACCGAAAGGCAGGCCTGTCCGGCATTTACGAATGCACCCCAGACGGCGCCGCTCGAGGCGACGTCGATGTCAACGTCCGCCAGCACGAGCATGGGATCCTTGCCGCCTAACTCCAGAACGACTGGCAGCAGTCGAGCTGCCGCCGCCTGGGCAATCCGCTTCCCGGTGGGCACGCTTCCAGTAAAGATCAACTTGTCGATCTCGGCACTGGTCAGGGCCGATCCGGTAACGCCATCGCCCACGATCACTTGAAAGACGCCCTTGGGCACGCCCGCCTCATGCAAAAGCGATGCCAGCTCCAGCGCGGCGAGCGAAGTAAATTCCGAAGGCTTGACCAGCACCGCGTTTCCGGCGGTCAGCCCCGCCAGGCTCTCCGTGGCCGGAATCGAGAAGGGATAATTCCATGGCGATATGATTCCAATCACGCCGTACGGCTCGCGAAGCAGTCGCCCGGATTTGGTCTTCATGGCTAGATTGCCGTGAGGGATGGGCTCGTCCCGCAGCAGCCGGTAGGCGTTTTCGATCAGGAAGCGTGCGGCGTCGAGCACTACCATCACTTCCGTGAGCAGAGCTTCGACGTAGGGTTTGCCGGCTTCGCGAGTGACCAACTCCGCGACTTCGGATTTCTTCTGGTGCAAAAGGCGCTGAAAGTCGCGGAGGATCGCAATTCTCTTGCGCACTCCGAGTTCAGCCCAGGCTGGCTGGGCAGCACGAGCCCGATCGACCGCGGCCTGGACCTCCGGTTCCGACGCGCATTCGAACTCGCGGAGAGTCGTGCCGGTGGCCGGATTGACCGAAACCACTTTGCGGGCGGCGATCTGGAGATCAGTAACCATCATAGGCGAAGCTTCGCGGGCGAGGACGCCCGCGCCACACGTGCAGTTAATACTCTACGCTTATCAAGCACAGCCCCCTTGCCGGGACGGTCGCTCCCGCGGCTGACCGGGAACGTGCTTCCAGAATCCGACTCATATCGGAAGGCTTCAGCGTTCCCTTGCCCACCAGCAGAAATGTCCCGACCAGGTTACGCACCATGTGGTGCAAGAACCCGCTCCCGCGCACCGTGTAGACGAATTCATCTTCCTGCCGGTCCCAGCTCGAGAAAAAAATTCGCCGGACATTCCCCACTTCTTTTTCCCGTCCCCGCTCCGGGTCCACAGCGGCGAACGACGTGAAGTCATGCTCGCCCAAAATCACAGCCGCTACCTCCTGCATCTGACCTTCGTCCAGCGGGTAGGGGTAATGCCAAACATATCGTGCCAGAAATGGAGGACAGATTGCGCCGCGATACATCCGGTAGCGGTAAGTCTTGGCTTGCGCGGACTTCCGGGCGTGAAATTCGGGCGGGGCTTCGGCTGCCTCAAGCACCCTTATCGCCGCAGGCAGAATGTCGTTCAGCGCGTTGACCAGGTTCTCCGGCGGGATCGGCGAGGCGGTGGATAATGTGACTACCTGGCCCAGCGCATGCACTCCAGCATCGGTTCGTCCCGACCCCTGCGGCAAGACCTTTTCCCCGGTGACCCGTCCAATGGCGGAGGCCAATGTGCCCTGGATGGTAACCGCGTCGGGCTGGACCTGCCAGCCGCAAAATTCCGTGCCATCGTAGGCCAGGAGCAATTTGAGATTGCGCATCACGATTGTTTGGAGTCGTCTCGACGGGGTTGATCATCCAAACCATCTGCAATTCTTTACAAAGTTTTACCCGACACGCCGGGGCGCGACCGCTAAGCCGGGCGCGCGTGTCAGCTATACTATTTCAATTCGCGCCCAGGGACGAAACCCAGGAATTGCGCCGGTCGCCAGAAAAATGAAACCCGGCGCTCGCATTTTGCGTACCATCGCTTGATTTCCAGAGGCTTTTGCCGTCTTCATTATCAGCTTATGCAGGGAGAGAATCGAATGTTTTTGTCGGCATTGCAATGCACCCTCCGGCGGACTCTTGCTGTAGTCATGGCCGGCGCTTTGGCCACCACAGGTTGGGCCCAGACTTCCGCCCAACCGGGTCCGTCCGTGCCCCAGAGCCCGCAGCCTCAGCGGTTCGTGATGAAGGACTATTCCCAGCCCCGTTCCCACTTTCCCAATCCGGCTGGGCCCTATCTGCCGCAGCATTTGCCACCACCTGATCTCCGCAATACGCCGCGAATCGAGCAGTTGCTGCGAGAAGGCAAGGTCTATTTGTCGATGAACGATGCCGTGGCCCTGGCCCTGGAGAACAATCTGGACATCGCCATTGCCCGCTACAACCTTAACATCGCGGATACCGATGTGCTGCGCGCCAAGGCCGGAGCCGGTACTCTGGGCGTGAGTCTGGGCTTGCTGCAAGGCACCCCCGGGGGCACGCAAGGCGGATTGGGCGGCACCATCGGATCCGGCCCGGGCGGTACCAGCGTAAGCGGAACCGCGGGCGCCGGCACCGGTGCCTTCGGCCTGGTCACCAGCACCCTGGGCAGCGGACCGACTATCACCAGCTTTGACCCGACCCTCACCGGCACGCTCCAGTTCGACCACGCCAATAGCCAGTCGGTTAATCTTTTCGGGGGAGCCCCGCTGGTGACCCAGAACACCACCACGGGCGATTTCGCCTACAATCAGGGGTTCCACACGGGTACAAATCTCTCCGTCGGCTTCAATAACACCCGCAGTACAACCAACAGCTTCTTCAGCACGCTGAATCCGACTCTGAGTTCGAACTTCCAGTTCAAGCTCTCCCAACATCTGTTGCAAGGTTTCGGTTTTGCCCCGAACACCCGCTTCATTCGCATCGCGAAAAACAACCGCGAGATTTCCGACGTGGCCTTCCGTCTGCAGATTATCAACACCGTACAGCAGATCGAAAACATGTATTGGGACCTGGTTTTCGCCTACGAGAACGTTCGGGTGCAGAACGAGTCGCTGAATTTTGCCCAGAAGACGCTTTCTGACACCAAGAAGCAGGTGGAGATTGGCACCCTGGCTCCTATCGAAGTGGTGCGAGCGCAGAGCACGGTGGCGAGCGACCAGCAACAGCTCACGCTGGCTCTGACCAACCTGCAGTTACAGCAATTGTTGATGAAAAACGCGCTCAGCCGCACCCTGGTCGATCCCAGGCTGGCGGATGCCGAAGTGATCCCGACCTCGACCATGCAATTGCCCGAGCAGGAAGCGGTGGTCCCGACCCAGGATCTGGTGAACGATGCCCTGAGCCATCGCGGGGAACTGGCGGAAGCCCGCATCAGCCTAAAAAACGAAGAAATCAGTATGAAGGCGATCCGGAGTTCGCTGTTGCCGTCCTTGGACCTGTTCGCCTATTACGGCGGGTCGGGCGTGGGCGGAGCGGTCAACCCCAACGTCCCCATTTGTAGTCCTACGGTCACAGGGCTTTGCTTCGATCCCACCAACGCTCCTCCCGCATTCCAGAATGGAGGGCCGGTGAGCTATGCCGGCACGCTGAATCAGCTGGTGAACTCCACCGCTCCCGACAAGGGTGTCGGGTTGCAGCTGACGATCCCCTTGCGCAACCGCGTAGCGCAGGCCACCCAGGTCCGGTCAGAGTTGGAGTACCGCCAGGCACAGATGCGATTGCAACAGCTTGAGAACCAGATTCGCATTGAAATCCGCAATGCGCAGTTTGCAGTGCAACAGAACCGGGCCAGCGTGGCCTCAGCCCAGGCGGCGGTTGACCTGGGCCGCCAGTCCCTGGACGCCGAGCAAAAGAAATATGCTCTGGGCGCTTCCACCACCACGCTGTGTTGCAGAACCGGAGTACCCTGGCGCAGGCTGAATCTACTCTGGTCTCGGCCATGGCGGCATACGAAAAGGCCCAAGTGGCACTGGATCTCGCGACCGGACTCCTGCTGGATCATGCCGGAATCCTGATTTCCGATGCCGAGCGCGGCGAAGTCACGCGCATGCCTGCCATCCCTTACATTGCGCCGCGGCCCGAGGTGCCGGCGTCGGTCATGCAGCCTCAGACGGCGCCGCCGCAGTAGCGCATGGTTTGGAAAGATGCCCCGTCCTGGTCTCTTCGTTTTTTGGAGAGACGGGGCGGGCCGCGTCTTTGCCGAAACCCCGGCGTCCGGGCCCAGGTGAGTTGGGGCATCCCTGCTGCCATTCCGTCGCGAACGCCTCCCGGTTTATCCTCTCGGCGTGACGCTATCCGTCGTCTTGATCACTCACAACGAAGAAGCCAACCTTCGTCGCACGCTCGAGAGTGTGCGACCGCTGGTGCGTGACGGACAGGGGGAGATTATTGTCGTGGACTCGGGCTCGACCGACCGCACGCTCGAGATCGCCCGCTCCTTTGGCGCAAAAATCTTCAGCGAGCCCTGGAAAGGCTTCGCCGCTCAGAAGAACTCAGCAATCGAGAAAGCGGCCGGTGATTGGATTTTGAGTCTGGATGCGGATGAGGAGGTCGACCCCAACTCCAGCAGTGTGATTTCTGTAGTCGCCTCGAAACCCGGCAAGGAAGAACCGCAAGAGTTGACCCTGGTGCTAAGCGGTTACTGGATTGCACGTAAGAATCACTTCCTTGGTCGCTGGATCAAGCACGGCGGGTTCTGGCCGGACCGAAAGTTGCGATTGTTCCGCCGTGGTTGTGGTCGTTTTGAAGAACGCGCTGTGCACGAGACCGTAAGACTCGACGGCAACTCTGCCAGACTGAACGATGCTGCTCTAACCCACCACTCCTACCCCACCCTGTCCGATTACATTGAGCACATGAACCGCTATTCGTCGCTGGGAGCGGAAGTAGTGGCCGCCAACGGGTGCGCCGGTTTCAGCCTGATCAACATCGTGGTTCGCCCGCTGGCAACGTTTGTCTATAACTATTGTTTCCGCCTGGGTTTTCTCGACGGCCGTGAAGGATTGTTGCTGCACCTGTATCACGCAGTGTACGTTTCCTGGAAATATGCCAAGGCGTGGGAACTGGCGCGCTCGCGCAGACTCTAGCCTGCTCTTGTTCCATCCGGCACTGGACTGTCCGGCATCGCCAGCACCGGACGCACACCGTCAGCGTAACCGATGTCGAACAGCATTCCTTCCGATAGCACACCCCGCATCCTTCGCGGCTCAAGGTTAACCACGAACAGCGCCTGCCTGCCCTCGATCTCTCGCGGGTCAGTGCGCTCCGCTTTCAGACCGGTGACAATCGTCCGCTCGTGATCGCCGAAGCTCACTCGCAACTGCACCAGCTTGTCAGAGTTAGGCACGTCGGCCACTGCCAGAATCGTCCCGACACGCACGTCGATCTGATTCAGTACGTCGATGGAAACTGATGGCTTGATGGGAGCAGGCGTCATAAATTCCAGATAACCACAGAGGACACTGAGGACACGGAGAAAAGTCCAAACGAATTCCTCAGTGTCCTCTGTGTCCTCCGTGGTTATTTATTCTTTCCCTCACAAATTCAATCATCGCGGACGTAACGTATGGGGGCGGAGAAATACGAAACACGGGCCGTCCCGCCACCGGCTTGAGCGAGATCTCCCGCCAGGCAGGGCTTTGCACCTTCCTCTCATGCAGGATGACCGCATCCGCCCGATCCAGAAACTCCTGGGCTGATCTCTTGAAGTCCGCAGTTGCGGGATCGAGCACGGTAAGGTAGAGATCGGGGCGCAGAAATTTGAGAATGCTGTTCGACTCCAGGATCGCGTTCTGGGACTCCTCCAGCTTGCGGCGGACCGCTGGCATGGCCTCCGCCAGCCGTCCCTGCTCCGTCCGCACCCACCATGCCCTGGCCGCGCCCGCAGCCAGGAAACGCGAAGTGTCAGATTCTCCGGAACGGTCCAGTTCCTCGGATATCGCCCAGCTATGGTCGTCGGTGGCGCAGTGACATGGTTCCCCATCCATCGAGCACACGCCGTGCCCATACTGCGTAATTTTCAAGGCGGTCCAGTGGTATTCCGGCAAAGCGGCGATCAGGCCGGCGACCACGCTGGTCTTGCCCACGCTGCGCGAGTGTCCGCCGATGATGATGAGGGCCATTGGAATTCGTCGTTGGTCGTTGGTCCTTGGTCGTTGGCCATTTGCCGACAGCCATTACGATGAACGAGGGGTTCTGGATTTTGCCAACAACCAACGGCCAACGACTATCTTAACGACCAACGACTATTCTTTCTTCGCCAGGCGTGCCAAAGCCGCCAGCTGCTTCAGGTATTCACGTACGGGGCGCGCAGGGGTCCCACAGAACGCGACTCCTCTGCCGCGCAGGACCTTGTTGGGCAGAACGCCGCCTTGTCCGCCCAGCATCACTCCTTCTTCGATACGGGCGTGCTCCCCGATGCCCACCTGGCCGCCGAGCACGACGTCTTTCTCGATCACGATGCTGCCCGAAAGTCCGGTCTGGGCGGCGATCACCACATTTTCTCCAATCTGGCAGTTATGCCCGATGTGCACCAGATTGTCGATCTTGGCGCCACGCCCAATATGAGTAGCCTCCAGGGCGCCCCGGTCGATGGTCGCGTTGGCGCCAATCTCCACGTCGTCTTCGATCTCGAGGCGTCCTACTTGAGGGAATTTTTCGTAATGTCCCGTCGCCGGATCGCGGACATAGCCAAAACCGTCGCTGCCCAGCACCGCTCCGGCATGAACCAGCACGCGATCACCGAGCCGGACTCCGGGGTAGATCGTCACATTGGGATATATCTCACAATCGCGACCGACGCTGACTTTGGCCCCGACCACGGCACCGGCGCCAATCCATGTGTGATCGCCGATTTCCGCCTTCTCGCCGACAACCGCGCGCTCCCCCACGATCACATCTTTGCCCAGCCGGGCCGACGCATGCACCACTGCGCTTGGGTGGGTCCCAGACTGGCGAGCGGGCGCGGAACAAAGAAGTCGTGCCGCTCGCGCGAATGCCAGCTTGGGATGCCGCGAAATCAGCAGTGGCTTTGAGCAGTCCATTTCTGTGGCGAACTTACCCGCGATGACCGCAGCGGCTCGCGACTCAAGGGCGAAGCGGAGGTGCTTCTCGTCTTCGACAAAAACCAGGTCTACTGGTGTTGCCTCAGGGATGCTTGCGATTCCGCTGACCTCCACCGCACCATCTCCCACGAGCTGCGCATGTACCGATTCGGCCACCGTCCTGAGTGAGCACTTCATGGCATCTTTGTATACGTTTAGCGGTGGAAAGAAAAGCCGGACTAGGGTCTGGTAGCGTCCTAAATTCGCGAACCACGAAGGACACGAAGTTGCACGAAGGTGCCAATTCTGGGGGTTCCCTTCGTGTACCTTGGTGTCTTTTGCGCTGAACTTGGGACACTGCCAGGAGTCTAGAATGAGCGCATGGAGAAGAAAATCTTCTGGATCAGCTTCACGATCCTTGGGCTGGCGGCTGATTTTATCTTGCCCATCTGGTGGGCACTGGGCGCGACTCTCCCCATTGCTTACGCAAGCTGGTGGATCGCGTATCGCAGCGATTGGTTTTGAACGCAGCTTCTGGCTCCTTGCTTCTAAGCTTCAGGACTTGGGATTCGCCAGAAGCCAGTAGCTAGTAGCCAGAAGCTGCCCTCTCAGTACAGCCCCGGTTCCCCCGGTGGCTGCGTCTTCCAGCGCCGATGCACCCACAACCACTGCTCGGGATAGCGGCGCACGTAATCCTCAATAGTTTTCGTGAACAGCTGGGTATTGGTGACGATATCGTCTTCGTCATTGCCGGTGCGTACCAGGTTGAGGGCAGGATCAAATCGTAATCGATATTTACGCAGGGCCGGATCCCAGATAGTGAAGGTGGGGACCACCGCGGCATCGGTGCGCAGCGCGATTCTGGCCAGTCCGCTGGCGGTGCACGCCGGAATGCCGAAAAAATTTACGAATATCCCTTGCGGCGGGGTCATGTTGGTATCCATCAGAATGCCCACCACCTCGCCCGCCTTCATGGCGGCCAGAAGCCCCCGCACGAAGTCGTCTTTGCTCACGGTTGTATTCCCGTGCATCGAGCGATAGCGCTGGATCACCCGATCCAGATAAACGTTATCCATGGGCCGCACTACGACGTGCATCCAATGCCCGTGCAGCGAATGGACAAAGGCGGAAAGTTCCCAACCCCCGAAGTGAGCGGTGAGAAACAGCACTCCCTTGCCGCGAGCGAAAGCACGCTCGTAGTTCTCAAAGCCGTCATAGACAACCACCCGGCTCACATTTTCCCGCGTGTATCTGGGAAATTGGCAAACTTCGGCCAGCTGGCGGCCGAGCGAGGTGAATTCTGCGCGCAGAATCCGAGCATGTTCGCGGCGGCTTCTTTCCGGTAATGCCATGCCCAGGTTGCGCATACCGACGCGGCGCAGCCGTACATGCAACCCGTAAACCAGCCAGGCGAGAGAGATCGCCGCCGCCCGCGACAAGGGACGAGGCAGCAGGCTCAGGACCTTGATAAACGGCCACGCAAGCGCGTACTCGAGTCGCGGACGCATTTGAGGGAAACTGGTGACGGTAGCAAGGGGAAAATTGGTTGTCAAACCTGAGCCCGGCGATGGCGACAGCGATCAGCGAATGTCGCAGGCTATCTGTCAGAGATTCGGTCCTGCGCCATGATCACTTGGGCGGCGTGCTCGAAGGGCCGAGAGTGACCGTGGTGAGCAGGCAGCGATCCGTGGCGAGTCGCCAAAGAGCCGGCCACTGATCACTGGCCACTGTCCACTTTCCCCGCGCGGAGCCGAAGCGATGGCCCGCGCTATTTGGCAGCGGCCGCTACTTTCGCCCACTTGGCCAGGGTGTTCAGGAACGGATACGCTCCTTGCGGGGCCTCGATGGTGCCCGTCAGCGAGGTCTTGAACGGCACCATGCGACCGTAGAACTCACGCGTTGCGTCCTTGTCCTGGCCGACCGCGGCGCCGCTCAACTCCAGTCCGGCGAAGAGTCCACGAGCCCGGGAATAGCTGAGGACTTGCGCCCTCAGTTTCCAGTCGGTATCGGCGGCGGCATGACGGCCCACAGGACCGGCGGCTACGCTGGCGTCCGCCCCCAGTTTGAACTCGCTGCTCATCAGGTTCCTCATGCCCTCCTGGTTCATGATGAGCATGACCAGATCGACCGCCTGGGCACCGATTTGCAGACCGAAGCTGCCGCCCTTGATGGTGAAAAATGCAGGAGCGCTCCAGCCCTTCGGGGTGCGGCAGCTGGCGACGCCGCGTCCGTAGCGGGCGCCAACGATGAATCCGCCCTTGAGCATGGTAGGCACTACGGCCACGCACTCGGCCGATCCCAGCACCTCTTCCGGAATGCCCTGGTCTGGAGCAGACTCGATTTCTTCCAGCACGGTGCTGGCAGCTTTGATCCGGTCTTCGGCCTTGTTTTCGTCTTCATCCTTGGCCAACGCTGGGACCGCGAGACACGCAACTACACACAGAAGCAGAAGTCTTTTCATTTTCTTCCTTGCTTTCCGAAGAGCTAGAGTTTGGGTTACAACTCAATATGTTGATTCTAACGGATTTCGTGGAGGAAAAGAGGGGTGCCCGGATTTGGTTCGGATGAGACAGGGCTGGATGACTCTAGACGGGATGAAGACCAAAAAAAATCGGGGCTAGTAGCGGTGACCCTAAATCTCCGCTCCCAACCCCGTCTCCCAGGTTCTGTGGTAGGTGAAGCGAGTATGGGGTCGGGCGGGCAAACCAACAAGATTACCTAGGCCATTGTCCTAAAGTAACCTCGCCCTGGTCGGGCTATTTTGCAGTCACCAGCGAGTGTGTGATGGCGTGGACCGAAAGTGCAATGCGGTTCTGCACTCCTACTTTGCGCATCAACTTGGCCACGTGCGCTTTAACGGTGCGTTCCTCGATGCCCAAGGCAGAGCCGATTTCCTTGTTGGAGCGGCCCGCCACCAGCATTTCCAGAACTTCCTTCTCGCGGTCGGTGAAGGTGACGCGGCCGGCGGGAAAGATGCGGCCGGGAGCGGAACTTACGCGCTCAATGAACATGGAGAGCACGCGGCGCGGCGCCCACACCGAGCCCTGATTCACAATCCTGATGGCCTGCACGAACTCGGTCGGCGAGGCGGCTTCATCTACATATCCTTTGGCGCCCGAAGCAATGGCTTTCAAAATGGTTTCCTCGTCCATGCCAGAACCTGTCACAATGATGCGCAGGTCGGGGCGGCTGGCCTTGAGGCTCGCCATAAGATCAAACAGGTTCTGCCCGTTGCGGTTCCCCAACAGCACCAGGTCAATGTTCGGCAAGGTTGCGATGTCGGGCAGAGATGCAGCGATGAGTTCGAAGTCGGTCTCCGAGTCAAACAGGGCACGAAATCCCACGAAACGCAGTGGATCGCTCTCCACCACAGCAAGACGGATGACCGGTTTTTTTGCTGGTGAAGCCTTCATGGCGGTTGCAGCCTTCATAGGGTTTCCTGTTTGATAGGGTTTCCTGTTCTATTTGAGCTGCCTTAGCATAACTACATTTGCCCGGGATGAGAACATTCGAGAACCTGATAACGATTACGCCGGTAACCTGGTAAGCATCTAAGAAAAGACCAGTAACAGACTCATGAAACGACGGGGGAAGACTAGTGAAACAACCTGCAAGACTGGTTCAGTGGGCCGCAACCATCGCGCTCGTGGGCAGTATGGCAGCTGCTGGGCAGACGGCATATCAGCCCAAGTTTAAGGGCGATCCGGCGCGCTCTGACTCGGAAGCTGCCGCCCTGGGTTACATGCGTACCGTGTTGCGGGCCCAGAAGCTTTATAAGAAGAAAAACGACAAATTCGCCGCTTCACTGGCTGATCTGGTACACACCGGATCGTTTACCAAGCGCATGGTAAATCCGGAACGCGGCGACTACTCCGTTGGCTTCCGCCCAAACAAAGACGGATTTGACCTGACGCTTACGCCCAAGCAACTGGATGCCGAGCATAGGTCGTTTTACGCGAGCGAAGACGGCGTGATCCACGGGGATGATCAGGCGCCGGCGGGGGAGAAGTCGCCGGTGGTGAAGTAGTCGGTGGTCAGTGGCCGGTGGCCGGTGGTCGGTGGTCTGTAGCGTCTTAACTGACCACTAAGCACTGACCACATCCGTTAGCGCAATCTCCCCAGTGGTCGGTGGCCAGCGAACGGAAGCGTCTTCCTGTCCACTGGGCACTGACCACTGACCACTGAATTTCTACCCTGCTGGCCGAATCTCCGCAGCCTTGCCATCCCGGTACGTAATGATCAGCGGTTTGCCACCGTTGGGATAGTGCACAGTCTTGACCGCGGGATTGCTTGAGCGCTCGGGAATTCCCATCCCGATGGCAAAATCTACCTGAAATTCATTCATCCCTTGTTTTACTTCATGCTGCGCGATGGATTCCCAAACATCCGCCGGCCAGTGCTTGTACAGTTCGCGCGGGTCCTGGATGTAGAAAATTTCGTCCGAGTAAATCTGGTAGCTGTCGCCTGTGTACGTGCCAACGGGAACGGCGTAAGTCTTGCCATCCTGTTCGAAAACGGCCATCACCTGGTGTAGATGAGCCGAGTGGGGCGTGGTATCGGTAACCACATCTCTGATCTCCAGCTTCTGGATGGGAAGCAGCAGGCCCGCCTCGCGCGAAAAATCAGTCCGGCGCCGCGCCCGGTCATAAGGATAATACGTGTAGCGGTAGCCTTCCTTGACCCAGACCGGCTGCTGGGTAAGTTGTTTCGCCGACTTCAAGTCATAGGGATAAAGCTTCTTGGGCACCACGTAATAGTCCGGATTCAGGGGCGGCGCCTGCCTGGTAGTGGACTCGATTTTCTCGCTATGGCGTTCGTAGACAACGTACCCGGCACGAACCGCCGCCACCGCGAGGGCAACCACCAGCACCAACTGGATTTTTCGTTTCGTGGCTGAGATCATGGTGCTGCCACCTTGAACATCGGCGGCACCGCGACGTGTAAACTATTCATACGAACAATCCACTCGCCCCGCGAGTGCCCGATCCTGAGGAGAACCCATGGCTGCCCTGACCGAGGACGAAGTTCTGAGCGCTCTGAAGCAGTGCTACGATCCGGAAATCCCGGTCAACATCGTTGATCTGGGTCTGATTTACGGAGTCCGTTTTGAGCCCGCGCCGGAGGAAAAACAGGACGTCACCGTGGAAA
>JBGQIG010000035.1:0-13953 GCA_041498365.1 Terriglobia bacterium
CTGGACGGAAGACTGCGTTCAGGATGACAAATGTGCGGAACGGTGTATGTGACGGATGAACATGCTGCTATATCCAGGGCTGTCATCCTGAGGAAGCGGAGCCCTTCGCAGCGCGAAGGGCTCCCGACGAAGGACCTATGCATTCCTCGCCACGCGTCTACGGCGTTTGACACTGCACGAACAGATTCTTGGGAACTGGATCAATTGGAAACTTGGTACGTCGGGCACTTCCGTCGTCCGTAATGCACAGGTCCTTCGTCGGGAGCCCTTCGGCCTGCGAAGGGCTCCGCTTCCTCAGGATGACAGCCCTGGATATAGCAAGAGCATGTTCATCCGTCACATACACCACTCCACACATTTGTCATCCTGAGCGCAGTCTTCCGTCCTGCGAAGCGGGGCGGAAACAAGCGAAGGACCCATGTACTCCCCGCCACGCTTCTACTACGTCTACATCATGACCAACCGCTCGAAGACCTTGTATACGGGAGTGACCGGCTACCTGGAGAGGCGAGTGCTTGAACACAAGCAAGGCATCAAGGGCGAGTTTGCTGCCCGTTACAAGATCGATCGACTGGTCTACTTTGAGCGCTTCGGCGATATTCACGCCGCGATTGGACGCGAGAAGCAGATTAAGGGATTACTTCGGATCAAGAAGATCGGGCTAATCGTGTCCATGAATCCGGAATGGAAGGACTTGAGCGAGGAGTGGTACATCCGGCACCGCTATCAGCCGGAGAATGCATAGGTCTGTCGTCGGGAGCCCTTCGCTGGGCGAAAGACTCCGTTCCTCAGGATGACAATCCTGCAGCACACATAAAGAAACTCCTGTCATCCTGAGCGTAGTCTTCCGTCCTGCAAAGCAGGACGGAAGCAAGCGAAGGACCTATGCATTGCAACTCTCAATCAGGCCGAACTCACCGGCGCAAGCCTCAATGCTGCCGACCGTTCTCGCGACCCGCAGTTTTTCCCGCAGCAAATGCCAGGCTTCCTTGTACCGCCCATACTTCGACTTCTTCAGCCCGAGGATACAGCCCAATACTCCCCTGCCCCTGAAACGTTCCTGCCGGGATGATGTACCAGATATCCTCCGGAATCAAATACGCCGCCACAAAATCAAACGGATCGCCCACATAAGGACCACGGCACCCGCGCACCGTGCAGGAGTACCCGTCGTTCTCCCTGAACATCGTGGACTTCACCTGCACCCGCACAAACCGCCCTTCATGCTCCACCGCAAAGTCGTACCGCGCCGTTTCTCCCCAGGGCTTGGTGACTTGCAACCCCTGCTCTGCCGCCCGCGCCATAAACCGCAACTCCGCCCATTCACCCCGCAGCTTGGGATGCTTGATATTCATTCCTTTGCTTTTCATAAATTAGGCCCCAATAAAAAAACGCGGCCACCTGTGGCCGCGACGCTCTTCGCCCAACTTAGTCAATATGTCACGAAGCAGTCAGCGAGCAGAAGATGCCGGAAGTACACACGAGAACTCGGTGTCAGTGAATGTCCACCGCCGCATACACCTTCTCGCAAACCTGTCATCCTGAACGGAGTTTGCGTTTCTGCAAAGCGGAAACGCAAGCAGAGTGAAGGACCTATGTATTCCCCGATACCCTTCTACCCCGCTTACATCGTAGCCAATCGCTCCTTACCGACGTTAGTGGGCACCTGGAAGGCGTGTGTTCCGCACTAGCAGGAAATCAAGCGCACTATAGGGTAGTTATAGACCGTCGTCCACAACTCTAATCTGCAATCCACAGCGAATTCACAGGAGGCGTATTGACATTCGCCTTTTCTTCACTGAAGATTCGATCAGTGGCAGTTACCGCAATATGCAGACCGGATCAGCGACTGACAACCCGACCGAGAATGTCGACATTTATTTCTGCGACTTTTTCGAAGTGGACCCTGACGACTTGGAAGCGCACGGCGCATTCAACGTCTCCGTTTTAAACGATCTACCCCTCTTCATTGACCCTTTTCTACTCTTCAACAGCAAGAAACCAGCGTACCAAGGGCTCCATGAAGAGATGATTCGATACCTTCGGTTTTTGCGAGAAAAGGCCACCAGCGGAACGTTAGATAGTGGCCTGATAAAGGCTTGGTTCACTTTTCCCGAGGTCAAGCAGAACTGGCTGGGATTCTCGAAGGATGGCAATACTGGGAGTGGACTCGGCAGCGCCTTCGCAAGCGCTCTTTACGCGAATTTGAACACGGTTTTCAAGAGTTTCGGCGATGAGACGGTCACAAGGGGTAGCCATCTTGAGAAGTTGACGCTGATTCGAGCGGGAGTTGGCAAAGATAACATCAGTGATTTTACAACCAACCTAATCAAGCGTTACTTGCTCGAGTACACGCAAACATTTGCGAATAGTAGCATCCGACCTGAGCTGTGTCGGCGCTACACGGTCTCGAAGGTTTCATTTAACTACAAAACCGAGACGTGGGAGTCGGAAACATTCAATCTCCCCTCATACGGCGGGGACTTTGTCATCCTTACTCCGAAAGATTTGCTTACGAAGGATGACACTTGGATCAACCGCTCGGACTTGCTAAATAGGTTTGAACTTATTGCGGACTCTCTTCCGAACGAGTCGCTGCGAGCTCTCATCAACAATTATTTTCGCCAGCAGCTTCCAAAGAAACCCAAGGAACAGGAGATCCTCGAGGCTAAAGCAAAGACGGTTCAGAAGTATCCAGAAATGATCGAATACTACATTCGAAGCAAGGAGGAGGACGGCGATCAAGCGCAGTCAGTTAGCAGACTCAAAGTGCGCGAAACGGAGCTCTTTCTGATTGACCGGGTTAAGATTTTGGCTGAGATCCTCCTTGCTGACACCGCGTTTTACGCCACACGAGGTGACACCTACGACGAGGCACGCCAGCGTGTGGAGTTTCTCAAAGACGTGATAGAAAACAAGGATGGTTATCGGATCTTTTGGCGGGACGGGCAGCCGATCAGGAAAGAGGACGATCTTCAGATATTGTATCGGCTCACATGGTTCGGAACGCCGTCGGACATAAATCGGGAAGTAAACAACGGCCGTGGACCCGTAGATTTCAAAGTTTCTTGTGGAGCATCAGACAGGAGCTTAGTTGAATGCAAATTGGCTAGCAATTCAAAGCTGAAGCAGAACCTTCAAAACCAGGTATTGATCTACCAAAAGGCCAGCAATACTTCACAAGCACTGAAGGTTATCGTCTACTTTACCCAGACCGAGTTAGTGAAGGTGCAAAACATCTTGAAGGACCTGGGTCTCAGCAGCGAAAAAGATATCGTTCTTATTGATGCGAGATGCGACAACAAACCTTCCGCCTCTGTCGCATAATAGTATATTGCTGCTCTGAGGCGAGAAATAAATAAGCGGGGCAGCTGGCGCCGCCCCGCTTATCTGTCTTAGAACCTCACAGACTAAGTCCCTTCGCTCCACCCCGCCAAATACTCTTCCTGCTCCGGCGTCAGCTTGTCAATCTTGATCCCAACCGACTCCAGCTTCAGCTTGGCTACTCGCTTGTCGAGATCGTCGGGAACCTTGTAGACCTTCTTTTCCAGCGTCTTGTAATTTTTTACCATGTACTCGGCGGAGAGGGCCTGGTCGGCGAAGCTCATGTCCATGACGGACGGCGGATGGCCTTCGGCGGCGGCCAGGTTGATCAGGCGGCCTTCGCCCAGCAGGTTGATTTTGCGGCCGTCCCGCAGCGAGTACTCTTCGACAGACGTGCGCGTGGTGCGCTTGGAGGACGACATCTTTTCCAGCGCCGGAATGTCAATCTCCACGTTGAAGTGGCCGGAGTTGGAGATGATGGCACCGTCTTTCATGACATCGAAGTGTTCCTTAGTCAGTACGTTCTTGTTGCCGGTGACGGTGCAGAACACGTCGCCCATCCTGGCTGCTTCGGCCATGGACATTACGCGGAAGCCATCCATCACCGCTTCGAGCGCCTTTGTGGGATCGATCTCGGTGATGATTACCTCGGCGCCGGCGCCGCGAGCGCGGCTGGCCAGGCCTCGTCCGCACCAGCCGTAGCCGGCGATTACGAACTTGGATCCGGCCAGCAGGAAGTTGGTGGCGCGAATGATGCCGTCAATGGTGGATTGGCCGGTGCCGTAGCGGTTGTCGAACAGGTGCTTGGTGTCGGCATCGTTCACGGCGACGATGGGGAAGCGCAGCACGCCTTCCTTGGCCATGGCGCGCAGACGAATTACGCCTGTTGTCGTTTCCTCGGTGCCGCCGATTACGCCTTCGAGCGCGTCCTGACGCTTGGTGTGAAGCAGGGTCACGAGGTCCGCTCCATCGTCCATGGTGATGTGGGGCCTGTGGTCGATGGCGGCCAGAATGTGGTTGTAATACGTGTCGTTGTCTTCACCTTTGATGGCGAAGACTGGAATATTGTGATCGCGCACCAGGCTGGCGGCCACGTCGTCCTGCGTGGATAACGGATTGGAGGCGCAGAGCACGACGTCGGCGCCGCCGTCCCTGAGGCAGATGGCCAGATTCGCAGTCTCGGCGGTCACGTGCAGGCAGGCTGACACGCGGATGCCTTTCAGCGGCTGGTTCTTGATGAATTCCTTGCGGATGATCTGCAGGACCTTCATCGACTGATTGGCCCATTCAATCCGCTTCTTGCCGAGATCGGCGAGGTCCAGGTTCTTTACGTCACAATTCATTTGCGTCGGTGTCGTTGACATACTTCTCCTGTGGCGCGTGCGTTGTTGAAATTATTGAACGAACTCAATTGAACCACGAAGGACACTAGGTAGCACGAAGGAAGTGACAGTTTTTGGGTTCCTTCGCACCTTTTGTGTCCCGTGTGGTTACAAGAATTATTTACGAACACCCTGTCCGACCGGCTCGCGCAGGCCGGCGTCGCTGGCCAGCTTGGCTGCTTTGTCGGTGGCTTCCCAGGTAAAGTCGGGATCGTTCCGTCCGAAGTGTCCGTAAGCCGCAGTCTTACAGTAAATCGGGCGGCGCAATTTCAGCGAGTTGATAATGCCCTTGGGCGTCAGATGGAAATGCGCCCGGACCAGATCGGGAATCGTATCCGGATCCACTTTGCAGGTGCCGAATGTGTCCACCCCAATGCTGACCGGGTCAGCCACACCAATGGCGTAGGCGAGTTGAACTTCGCAGCGATCGGCCAGGCCAGCCGCGACGATGTTTTTTGCGATGTACCTCGCCATGTAGGCCGCCGAGCGGTCCACCTTGGTCGGATCCTTGCCGCTGAAGGCGCCACCGCCGTGACGTCCCATGCCGCCGTAGGTGTCCACGATAATTTTTCGTCCGGTCAGGCCGGTGTCGCCCATGGGACCGCCGATCACAAAGCGTCCGGTGGGATTGATGTGGTACTTGGTATCTTCGTCGAGCAGATGGGCCGGGATGGTGGCCTGGATGACGTGCTTCAGAATGTCGCTGCGGAGTTCCTCGTTGCCCACGGTCTCCGAGTGTTGGGTAGAAACCACGACGGCGTCCACGCGTATCGGCTTGTGATGCTTGTCGTATTCGACTGTGACCTGAGACTTGCCATCGGGACGGAGGTAGGGAAGCCGGCCGTGCTTGCGGACCTCGGCGAGCCGCATGGTCAGCTTGTGGGCCAGCGAAATCGGGGTTGGCATCAACTCGGCATTCTCGTTGCACGCGAACCCAAACATCATTCCCTGATCGCCGGCGCCGCCGGTATCGACGCCCATGGCGATGTCGCCGGACTGCTTGTTGATGCTGGAGATTACGGCGCAGGTATTGGAGTCGAAGCCGTAGAGGGCATTGTTGTAGCCGATTGACGAAATCGTGCCCCGGACCAGGGACTGGAAGTCCACATAAGCTTTGGTGGTGATCTCACCCGCGATAACCACCAGGCCGGTGGCGGTCAAGGTCTCGCAGGCCACCCGGCTGGACGGGTCTTCGGACAGACAGGCATCGAGAATAGCGTCAGAAATCTGGTCGGCGATCTTGTCGGGATGGCCTTCGGTAACGGATTCGGACGTAAAAAGATGGCGGTTTTTGGATGACAAGCAGCTTCTCCTTCAAGCGATCTGGACGTTACAACCTGGTGGGAGGTTCAGAACACAACAGCCTATAGATGAACATTTTGCGGCCTCTAAAAAAGTAACAGAGATGGAGCCCGGACGCAATGATTTTGGGCCCGGCAGGCGAATACGAACAGCTACCGGAATAGGGCTGCGGTTGGGTGGTAACTGCAGGGAGCTTAAGCGCAAAAACCTGCATTCAACGGTCCGGAGCGGGTTCCGGAGCCAGGTTCTCGTCGGGCTAGGGTCGCAGGCCATTAGGGTCGAAAGTGAGCGTCTTAACCTGGTTGTAGGCCCCTTGCGGCGGCAGTTTCTGGCCATTGAACGAAATATCCAGAGCACCCGCATTTCCCGTCTTGATCACGATCTGGTTGCGGGCCTGGACGGACTTTTCGGTCGCGGCGGCGAGTGTGTCCTCGACGATCTGCTTTCCGTCGGCTGCAATCGCGACCCACGCATCCTCTCGCGCTTTGATAAGGACGAGAAAGGCGCCGGGAGGCGGTGCTGAATCTGAAGCCGGCATGGCGGCGGCTGTGGCTTCCGGAGCAGCGGGCGCAGGCTCTGGTGCAGAAGATTGCGCTGGCACGCTGCCAGCTTCCGGCACGGCGGGCCTGGGGGGCATGGCCGGTGCCGCCTGAGGAGCTGCGACCGGAGCCCCGGCATTGACCGGCGACGAAACCACACGACTCGGCCGGGGCGATTTTTCCCGCGAATGAAAGCCCCAGAGTGCGAAGCCGAAGGCCACGACCAAGAGGACAATCGCGAACACACCCCAGGGGATACGATCGGCGTTACTCGGGGTTTCCTGCGCCCGAACCGCCAAAACCGCCAGTTCCGGCGCCTCTTCCGGTTTGGTTTCCGGCAAGCTGGTGCCACTGGCGGCGACGTAGTCGGCGATGGCCTGGGCTTCGTCGATACCCAGATGGCGGGCATAGGCCCGGACAAAGCTCTTATTGAAAATTCCGCCGGGGAGCTGGTCGAAGTGCTCTTCCTCAAGAGCAAGCAAAAAGCGGGTTCCGATCTTGGTCGACACGGCGATGTCGTCCAGCGAGACCTTTCGCTGTTCCCGTTCCCGCTTCAACCGAGCCCCAAATGATTCCACCGGTTAGTCTCCTGCTAATTTCAGCTACCACTAAACTGCGCCGAGAGTTCGATCAGCAAATGTTTGTGATCGGCTATCTTATCTTGAAGATAAATATATGTTAATCGTTTCACACTGGACTCGGGAATCTGGGTGTAAGAGAACCGTAATGTTAAACGCATACGGCCGGCGTCCAGGCGTGCCGCCACATACCTACGTTCCTTCGGGAAGTGGCTTGGGGGGTTCAGGTTACTAAGGTTGATTGCCGGGCCTTTCCGGCGCCGCATATAATTTCAACACTTCCTGCCCGCATCGAGGACCGCAGTTCATGACCAAGGCCAGCACCGCCGCCGACCGCAAAGTTCAGGAACTGAACATCTTCCATGATGTGGCCAAGGCCCTGACCTCGTCCCTCGACCTCGATTCCATCCTGCAGACCATCATGGAAAAGATGGCGGAGTACTTCAAACCGGACAACTGGTCACTGTTGATGGTGGACGAAGAACGCGACGAACTTTATTTCGCCATCGCGGTGGGCAAGGCCTCCGAGGCCCTGAAGAACGTGCGGCTTAAAGTAGGCGAAGGTATTGCCGGCTGGGTGGCGAAGCATGGCGAACGCGTAGTGGTGCCTGACGTGTACACCGATCCGCGTTTCGCCAAGCGTATTGACGAGATGACCCAGTGGGAGACCCGCTCCATCATCTGCGTGCCCCTGCGCTCCAAGCTCCGCGTCCTGGGAGTTATTCAACTGGTGAATGTGAGGATGGAAAACTTCACCGACCAGGAATCTTTTTTCCTGCAGTCGGTTTGCGATTACGCCGCCATCGCCATTGAAAACGCCCGCTCGGTGGAGAAGATCCAGGAACTCACGATCACCGACGATTGCACCGGCCTCTATAACGCCCGCCATCTCTACAAGACGCTTGAAACTGAGGTCTATCGCTCAGCGCGCTACGGTTACGAGTTCACCGTGCTGTTCATCGATCTCGATCACTTCAAGCGGGTCAACGACACTCATGGACACCTGATCGGCAGCAAGCTGCTGATGGAAATCGGCTACCTGATCAAGGCCCAGCTGCGCCTGATTGACTATGCCTTCCGTTATGGCGGAGACGAATTCGTGATTCTGTTGCCGCAAACTGGCAAGGATGCCGCGTTGGTGGTAGCACGGCGTTTGCGTGACAGCCTCCGTACCAGCATGTTCTGCCAGGAAGAAGGGCTGAATCTGAACGTCCGCGCCTCGATTGGCGTGGCCACTTACCCGCATGACGCCAAAGATCCGCGCGAAATCATCCGCCAGGCCGACGATATGATGTATCTGGTAAAGAACACCTCGCGAGATAACATTGGAATTGCCTCGCGGGGGGTGATGAAGTAGGGGCTTCTAGCTTCTGGCTTTCAACCACAGTCTGCGTGGGGACAGCCGCCCTCGGCTGTCCGGCCGAGCAAGGCTCGACAGGTTTTGCTCCTCTCAAATCTCCTGGTGAAAAATTTCTCTTTGATCGGGCTATGCTTGGAAGCCGACTCAGGGATACAGCAGCATGATGAATTTGCCGAGCTTCGCTCGGCTGGACAGCCGAGGGCGGCTGTCCTCACGTGGGCAGGGGCGCTCCTTCTAACCGGAATTATTTTGCCGATGCTGGCGCCGGTTGCGGCAGGTGCGTCGGTTGGGACTTTTCTCGGGCTGGTTCCGGTTGTTGCAGCCATTTCCGGATTTCCGGCAGAGCTTCGCGGGTTGCGGTTTCACCGGCGCGAATGAGCTCGGCGGAGCGTTCGAAATCGTCGTACTTGTATCCGTTGACGTTGGGGTCGACTACCAGGTCGGCGGCCGCTTTCCAGACTCCACAGTTCATCTCCTGGGCAATGGCGAAACACTGGCCGATGACGTCGAACAGATGCCGCGGACCGGCGTCGCCATTCGCCCAATTTCCCTTGAGATGCACCGCCAGCACCCGCTGAGCTCCCATCTCCCGCAAGGGAACCGTGGGTACGGCGTGCGCCAGCATGCCATCCACCAGCAGGCGTCCCCGAATTTTCACGGGAAGAAACATTCCCGGGTAGGCGCAACTGGCGCGCACCGGGTCCACCAGCGGCCCGGAGTGAAACACCACGCCTGCGCCTGTGGAAAAATCTGTGGCTGTCACGGCCAGAGGGATCTGCAATTCTTCAAATGTCTTGACCTTCAGAATGCTGCTCAGGAACTTGATCATGCGTTCGTTGCTGGCAAATCCGTAACGCGACAGCGTCCAGCGGGCAAAGTGCTTGAAACGCACGCGGGTGGCGATTTGCTCCAGTTCGGGAATGGTGACGCCGCTGCAGTATGCCGCCCCGATGAGGGCGCCTACGCTGGTGCCTGCAACCAGGCAGATGGGAATGTTTTCTTCTTCGAGAGCCTTCAGAACGCCGATATGCGCGATGCCGCGGGCGAAGCCACCGCCCAGCGCCAGTCCGATACCTGCGGAACTCTGGGTGGGTTCCTGCCCGGAAAGGCCTGACAAACCGCGTCCGAAGGCCTGTACCGAACGAATGATCTTGCCCAGACTCTTCTTCACCGGAACCTCAATTCTCCCGGCTGCCCCACTAGTTCCTCAGCCGCATATCTAGCAACTAAGATGCCAGCAACCAGGCAAGAGTTCCAGGCACGTCGGATAGCGCATTGGGTTACCTCCGGACGTATGGCGGTTCCAGGGGCGACCGGTGACTAACTCCCGTAATCCTGTTAACTTGGGGGCCATGGTTCGGGAGATCTCGGCTGGCGGCGTGGTAGTGCAACGGGCCGGCGCAGGCTGGAACCTGGCTGTCATTGAGCCCCAAACCGAGGCCTCTTCCGCCCGCCCGGCCAGAAAAATTTCACAAAAAGTGGTGTTTGCATTGCCCAAGGGACTGGTGGATCCCGGCGAAAAGCCCGAGCAGACGGCGCTGCGCGAGGTGCGCGAGGAGACTGGCCTGATCGCGACCCCGATCGCCAAGCTGGGTGACATCAAGTATGTTTACGTGCGTTCCTGGGGGGACCGGGAACGTGTTTTCAAGATTGTTTCATTTTTCCTGCTGCGCTATCGCTCGGGCGACATTGATGATGTGGCTCCCGAGATGCGGGTCGAAGTCAAGCGTGCGGTTTGGATTCCTCTGGAAGAGGCTCCCCGAAAGCTCGCCTACGGTGGGGAACGAGATGTGGTCAAACGCGCTCAACAATATTTGAAATCTCAACTGGAGGTTTAGCCATGTCGCGTACCCAACATGTCGAGACGCATTTCATGGCCACCAATTTCGTGCGCGACGTGGTCATTGGCATGGCGGACGGCCTGACGGTGCCATTCGCGCTCGCCGCCGGACTCTCGGGAGCGGTGCAGAATACGCGGCTGATCGTAGTTGGCGGGCTGGCTGAAATCGCCGCAGGATCTATCGCCATGGGTCTGGGGGGTTATCTCGCCGCCCGTGGCGACGCCGAACACTACGAGCAGGAGCGGGCGCGCGAATATCGCGAGATCAAGGAAATTCCTGAAGAAGAGATGGCCGAAGTCGGCCGCGTGTTTCAGGCTTACGGCATGACGAAGCAGGAGAGTACGCCTGTAGTGGAGGCGCTAAGCCGGCGTCCCGATGCCTGGGTAGATTTCATGATGCGCTTCGAACTCGGTCTGGAAGAACCGGATCCGCGCCGCGCCGTAACCAGCGCTTCCACCATCGCGGGCTCCTACGTTGCCGGCGGCCTGATTCCACTTTCCCCGTACATCCTGCTCTCCAGCGCCGTGCATGGGCTCGCGTACTCCGCGGTCGTGACCCTGGCCGCGCTCGGCATCTTCGGTTATCTGAAAGGACGTTACACCGGCACGGGTCCGGCACGCAGCGCAGCACAAACCATGGTGATTGGCGGCGTAGCGGCAGCTGCAGCCTTTCTGCTCGCCAAGCTCATCGCCTGACGCTTCGACCGAGGGACTGAGAGAACCTTGGTGGTTCTTGGAACGGTGTTCGCCTTCCCGCATAATAGGTCAGTGAATTCTGAATATGCAGTGCCGGCGTTCCTTCGACTGCGTTCGGGACGGCCCCCGCGGCTGTCGAGAAGGCATTTTGCCTACCCGCTTCTAGCGGTCTCCTTCGCCGCGCTGTTATCCACGTCCGCTGCCACCAAGAGCAGACATTCGCCAGCGCTCTCAAGCAGCCCCGACCGAGCCTATGCTTCCGCCCTCGCCGCGGCCAATCGCTTTCTCCAGGCCTGGCAGAACCAGGACCACGAAACTGGTTTGCTCATGCTGACCGATGCTGCTAAACACCAAAGCTCCGAAGATCGCCTGGAAATGTTTTTCTCTTCCGGATCCGATTCGGCTTACGAAATCGCGCGTGGGAAGAAGCTGAAAGCCGGGCGCTACGCATTCCCCATCACCCTGTTTGTATTCCATTCCGGCACAACCTGGTCAGATCGCCCACAAAAATCCGAGATTGTGGTGGTTCGAACTGGCAAAGACGAGTGGGCAATCGATAAACTGCCGTAGCGGAATTCTAACCACAGAGGACACGGAGAACACAGAGGAAACGTCTGCTTACAAATCCATTTTGTGGTTTTCCTTCTGAGACGGATGACGAGGTTCACCTATGAAGCGGATTCATAAAGTCGCAGTTCTCGGCGCCGGAACCATGGGCGCACGCATCGCCGCCCATTTCGCCAACGCCGGTGTACCCAGCTATCTGCTCGACATCATTCCTCCCGGTGCCACTGGCTCCGAACGCAACAAGATCGCGGCCGCCGGCCTTGAGGCGGCGAAGAAATCCAAGCCCGCCGCTTTCTTAGAACCTGAACTGGCGCGCCTGGTCACGATCGGTAACTTCGAGGACGATCTCAAGCGCCTGAGCGAGGTGGACTGGATCCTCGAAGCTGTGGTGGAGAATCTCGACATCAAGCGGTCCCTGCTAAAGAAAGTGGAGGCCATCCGCAAGCCGGGGACGATCGTGACCACCAACACCAGTGGCCTGCCCGTGGGCAAGATTGCCGAAGGCTTTTCTGACGATTTCCGCAAGTCATGGCTGGGCACACATTTTTTCAATCCGCCACGCTACATGCGCCTGCTGGAAATCATCCCCACGCCAGAAACCGACCCGGTCGTGATCGAGGCCGTGGCCCACTTCAGCGACGTGAACCTCGGCAAAGGCGTAGTTTTCGCCAAAGACACGCCCAACTTTATTGCCAACCGGATCGGCACGTTTTCCGTGCTCAACGTCATGCGGCTGATGCAGGAGATGGACCTCACGATCGAAGATGTAGACGCGCTCACCGGCGATGCCGTGGGATGGCCCAAGTCAGCCACCTTCCGCACCGTCGATCTGGTCGGATTGGACATCCTGGGACACGTCGTAAGCAATATGGCTCAAACCGGCGGGCAGGAGTGCCCGCCCCACCCGAGCAAACTTCCTGAGTTCTACAAACAAATGCTGGAACGCAAGTGGCTGGGCGACAAGACCAAGGGCGGTTTTTACAAGAGAGTGAAGGGCGAGGGCAAGGAAGAGCACCGGCTCGCGCTCGATTGGAAGACGCTCGAGTACCATCCCCGCAAGAAGCCCAAGTTCCCAGTCCTGGACATGGCGAAAAACATCGATGACACGGGGGCGCGGCTGCGCATGTTGCTGGGACTTGAAGGCAGTCCGCAAAAAGGCGATCGCGCGGGCGCTTTCTTGTGGTCGGTTCTGTCCGATCTCTGGAACTATTCCGCCAACCGCATCCCTGAAATCTCCGACTCCATCGTCGAAATCGACCGCGCCATGCGCCTGGGCTTCAACTGGAAGCTCGGTCCTTTTGAACTGTGGGACGCAGCCGGTGTCGACGTCACCGTCGCCCGCATGAAAAAGGAAGACCGCCCGGTTGCGGCCAATGTCGAACAGTTGCTCGCGGCCGGTAAGAAGTCCTGGTATGGGGATGATCCCAAAGCTGCCTCAGGCCGGGTTTACTTTGATCTGAGAACCGCGAACTATGAAGCGGTGAAAGTTTCTGCCGGAGTGTGGTCGGTTGAAGTCGCGAAAAAATCCAACGGCGTGGTCAAGAAGAATTCCGGCGCTTCCTTAGTTGATCTGGGCGACGGCGTCGCCTGCATCGAGTTTCATTCCAAGATGAACTCGCTGGGCGGCGACATAGTCGGTCTTATTAGTCAAACCCTTAAAGCCGACGGATATGGCGATGGGTTTGACGCCTTCGTGATTAGCAACGACGCCGACAACTTTTCCGTCGGCGCCAACGTTGTGCTCCTGCTGATGTCCATCCAGGAAGAGGAGTGGGACGAAGTTGACGTTGCCATCCGGCAGTTCCAGGGCATGACACAGGCAATCAAGTTCTCGCCCAAGCCGGTGGTGGTGGCGCCTTTTGGCCTGACGCTCGGCGGCGGCACTGAGATTTCTCTGCACGCGGCTGCACGCCAGCCTCATGCCGAGCTCTATGCGGGACTGGTAGAAGTTGGCGTCGGCCTGCTGCCCGGCGGAGGCGGCTGCAAAGAGATGCTGCTGCGCGCCGTGGATCAGGCGGGGTCGATTCGCCCGGGTGGAAGGGGCGAGTCGGTCGAACTGATGGAGGCCGTGAAGAAGGTTTTCGAGATAATTGCTACTGGCAAGGTCGCGACATCCGCCTGCGAAGCCCGAGGGCTTGGCTTCCTGCGAGAGTCGGACAACATTACCATGAACCGCGAGCGTGTCTTGGCCGATGCCAAGGCCCGCGCCCTCGAACTCGTCCGCGGCGGATACGAACCGCCGCCGCCCCGCGCCGACATCCCCGCCCCCGGCGAAAACGTCCTGGCGGCGTTGAGGCTGGGTGTGCACATCATGCGGCAGGGCGATTTCATCACCGACTACGAAGTCAAGATCGCCACCAAAGTC
>JBGQIG010000036.1:0-13836 GCA_041498365.1 Terriglobia bacterium
GTCATCCTGGACGTCGAGGGCACAGTGCAGGAGATCGCCAACGACTTTGTTTGGATCTTCGCCGGTGGCACCCCTCCAAATGACTTCCTCAAGAAAATCGGCGTCGAGTTCGGAATGCGCGACATGACCTTGGAGGCAAGCAGCGAGGCAAGACAGGAAACTGTTTCCAGGGAACATTTAGTCGGAGCCAAAGCCGCCGCTAAGTGAGACAATGCCAGGAAATCCTGAAGAATCTCGGATCGTAACTTCGTAAGAGACCGCCATTTTTCATACTTCTGAAGCAAGACGGGAGCAGGAATTTGAAGTGGGTACTCAGATCCATCGCAGCTTTGCTGATCGGCTCGAACGCCTTCGCTTCAGCCCAGGTCATCAGCGGCACGATCACGAATCGCACCACCAACCGGCCTGCGGCAGGCGATGACGTTGTACTCCTGACTCTGAGCCAGGGAATGGAAGAAGCTGGCCGCACCAAAGCCGATGCCAAAGGCAGCTTCACCTTCAAAGTCGCTGACGCAGGCACTCCACATCTGGTCCGTGCAATTCACCAGAATGTGACTTACCACCGCATGGTGCCTCCAGGAATGTTCTCGGTTGAGGTGGACGTCTACGACGTGTCCAAGCATTTGGGCGCTCTCACCGTTACTGCGGATGTCATGCGTCTGCAGGCACAAGACAACGAGTTGCGCGGGGTTCGGCTGTTTTCGGTTAACAACAGCTCTAGTCCGCCCCGCACCCAGATGAACGACCAGAACTTCGAGTTTTACTTGCCCGAAAGCGCACAGATTGATACCGCGATGGCCAAAACCGCGGGCGGGCAGCCCATCAGCTCTACCGCTGTACCACAGAAGGAAAAGAACCGCTATGCGTTTGTGTTTCCATTGCGGCCCGGCGAAACCCAGTTCCAGGTGGCTTTTCACCTCCCGTACAGTGGCGAGGCAAGAATCGATCCACGGGCGCTTTACGGCGCTCAACACTTCGTGGTGATGCTGCCCAAAACTATGCACTTCACAGCCGATTCTGGTGGCGGATTTCAGTCCATGCAAGACCCCAGCAGGTCCGATGCCGTGGTGCAAATCGCTTCCAACACCCAGGCGGGTCAACCGCTGGCATTTAAGGTTTCAGGCACGGGCACCCTGGCCGCAAACGATCAGCAGGAAGTTGGAAACAATCAAACATCTGGCGGTGGTATGACTGGAAGCGCCTCCCGTCCAGGCGGAGGAGCGGGTTCCCTGACCGATGCTCCCGATCCCCTGGAAAAGTATCACTGGTACATCCTGGGCAGTTTCACAGCTGTCCTCGCGGGTGGTGCAATCTACATTGCCCGCCGTTCGAAGATCGCGGCTGGTCGGGATTTGGGTGTGACGGATGCGCAGCTGCCTGTCAGCCAACAGGTTCCTAAGCCGGCAACCGCACAGCGCCCTGGCTTGTTACTCGAAGCGCTCAAAGAGGAAATATTTCAACTCGAACTTGACCACAAGCAAGGCCGCATCTCGCAGGAGAAGTATGTGACCGCGAAGGCCGCCCTGGACCACACCCTGGAAAGGGCCGTCAAGCGGGAACACAACTAGAGGGCATGGCAGAATCAAGTGCTGCCCATAAGGTCTTGGTAGGAGGACTTGCCCGGCAGCTTCCCCAGGTGGTAGTTTCTCCAAATCTTCATCAGAAGGAGACTACACAAACCATGACTATCCGGCGATCCAGTATGGTATCCGTTGTTTTGGCGTTTGGGGCACTCGTGGCAACTTCGCTTGCGGGTCAGGCCGGAAAGGCGCACGCAAGTCCAGCGCACAAAGTCGTGCACTCCAGCGACCTCAAATGGACACCAATCATGAAGGGGTGCGAGCTCGCCGCGGTTGCGGGGGACCCCAGCGCGCAAGGAGAACCGTTCGTCCTGCGCATTCGTTGCGCCGACGGTACAAAGATTCCTGCTCACTGGCATCCGACTGACGAGAACCTCACCGTGCTCAGAGGAATTTTTCTGGTCGGCATGGGTGAAACGTTCGACGAAACAAAACTGACCCCCATGAACGTCGGAAACTTCACGATAGTACCGAAAGAGATGCGACATTTCGCGCTCTGCAAAGGAGAAACCACGGTACAGGTTCACGGCGCGGGTCCCTTCAAGGTCAACTGGGTCAATCCCGCGGAAGTCATTCCACCCGATGCGCCGACAGGGGTGGGGGCCAAACCAACGTCCTGAGTCGGAAAACTCTTCAAATCCGCCCGCCCCAACGGCACTACAGCCAAAGGTCGGGTGCGACCCATGTCAGGGAGTCGTTACTCGCATCCGATATACGTTTGCGTGGCCTGTCCGAATGGAGAGTCCCCTGCGGCGTACAATGGTCGGCGCCCGGAAGACGAACGACGTGCGAAGAGCGTCGTCTCTAACCCTATCGAGAAAACTCAATGGCGTTGACGCCGGAACAGTGGGAGAACGTCAAAGAGCTGTTTGAGGCGGCTCTCGATACACCGGCGCCGGAGCGGGCATCTTTCCTTCTCCAGGCCTGCCCTGAGTCAGCTGTTCGGCTCGAGGTCGAGCGGTTGTTGGCCCACCACACCGCCGGCAGCGGTTTCCTGGAACCTCCGCTGCGTGCCTTCGACGGCCCGGCCAAACGGCTGCAGTTCCTCTCTCCCGGCGACCTCCTGGCCGAGCGCTTTCGGATCTCACGATTCCTTGCCTCCGGCGGAATGGGGGAGGTTTACGAAGCTGAAGACATTGAGCTGCACGAGCGGGTAGCTCTGAAGACCATTCGTCCGGATTTGTTATCCGACGTGCGAACTCTGGACCGGTTCAAGCGTGAGGTCCATCTGGCCAAGAGCGTTACTCACCCTAACATCTGCCGTATTTTCGACCTTTTTCGTCACCAGGTGGCGAAGGCCAGCGGAAACACCGCTGACGCCGATTTCGTGTTCGTCTCCATGGAACTACTCGAGGGTGAAACCCTGGCTGAATACTTGAAGCGGGAGCAGCGAATGACGACCGCCGGAGCGCTGCCTATCGCTTTGCAGGTAGCCTCCGGACTGGCTGCCGCCCACGAGGCGGGCGTCCTGCACCGTGACATGAAACCGGGCAACATTATTCTGGTTCCTGGAACGAAACGCATTCGCGCCGTGATCACAGACTTTGGATTGGCCTTGCGGTCCAGCAGCGACTCCAGCCACAGCGGGGTTATCACCGACACCGATGGGGCTCTGGGCACGCCAGCGTATATGTCACCCGAGCAGGTCGAGGGGCATGAACTGACCCCTGCGTCAGATGTCTATTCCCTTGGTTTGGTCCTTTACCAGATGGTGACTGGAGCACGCCCTTTCGATTACGGGTCACCCCTGTCCATGGCGGTGCGCCGGCTCCGCGAAAATCCAGCATCTCCGCGCACTCTGGTAGCCGATCTCGATCCTCGCTGGGAGGCTGTCATTCTTCGCTGTCTCGAGCGCGAGCCGGCACAACGCTTCCAGAATGCGAGTGAAGTCGCGATGGCCCTCCAGGGGGAAATCGAGCTCACTTCTGCTCCGGTTGGGATCGTTGAGGAACGGCTTCGCACACTGACACCGGAGAGACTCGCGAGTGATGAGCGTGCGCGGAAGCTTTCTGAGTCTGCGGTCCGGCTGAAGACCTGGGAGCTCTCCCGTGATCACTTGAGCAGCATTCTCAGGGTCGATGAATACGACGAGAGCGGAAAACGGGTAAGAAACTCGGAGCAAGGAATCCGGAAATCGAGCTTTGACGAGGACTTGTTTGTGCCTCCCCTCCAGATGGAAGCGCTCAAGGCGTTCGTGGGCATAGGCCAGGGGCCAGAAACGAACCCGAGCCATCAAACCGGGATGGTGGTGCTGGGAAGTGCCGGGGCGGGCAAATCTAACTTGTTGGCCAGCACGTTTCTGCAAGAACGCGGTGCTGGGAGCTTCGCAATCTTCCTCACCGGCCGTCTGATCGACATTCCGGATGTCGCGAAGTTTGTCAGCACGCAATTTTCGAGATTTGTATCGCCGGATTGGGATTTGCAGTCCTTGCAGGAGTACGTCAGCGGATGCGGAAAACAACTCACCATTTATGTCGACGCAGCCAACGAATATTGCGGTCCGGATGGAGCGTTTGGTCTGCTCGATTCGGTTCGTGCCATGATCAACCGCGGTGATGGAGCGAACCGATTGCGGGTCGTCGTCTCCTGTCGTGCCGAGACCTGGAGGCTGTACGAAGACGAGAAAGGCATCAAGCTTTTCGATTCGAGTCGCCTGTTCGGGGGCCAGCCGCTCGTGCTGCACGGTTTCGACGAACACGGTCAAGCCAGCAAGCTATTTGAGAAATACTCCCGGTTCTACGGGCTGCGGCCGTCAACGTATGCCGAGCTTTCGCCCGCAGTGAAGGACCTGATCCGCTCGCCGCTCATGATGTCAGCCGTGGCGGAGACTTACTCGAACCCGCAAGCGGAGGTGGGCGCGTCGAAGCTGATTCCCGCAGACCTGGATTATTACAACGTATTCCGAAGGTTGACCCGGCGCAAGAAGCAAGACGCCCGGCGGCTGCTCAACCGGAACGATCCGCGGAGGGAGTACTTCGACGAGGCAATTGACGAAGCGCTCCTGCTGTTTTCGCGGCTTCTTCTTGGTCAACTAACGAGCGCGCCGGAACCCGCCAGCCATGCACCTCGCCGGAATCGTGCAGCTGCGGGCGATGCGTTGTTGTCCTCAACCTTGAGCCGCAACCAACAGTTTCTTGAGCATTGGAACCCGCCGCAGGGAAGAGATGACGCAGTCCCAACCTTCCAAGCCATCGTCCAGGTCGGATTGATCGATGCCATCTCGCTTAGCGCATACGGCTCGCATGACGAACTGCAACGGCGTACTGCCTACAAATTCTTCCACGACCAGTACACGCAATACTGGCTCTCGCAGATATATCAAACCGAAACTCTGGGCAAACTGGGCGGCGCGCCCGAGGGTAGGAGCGGCCAGACGCTGCATGAGCTCACCGAGAAAATCGACAAACTGATTCAACAATCCATTCAGGTTCCGGTTCTGGCAGGTGCGATCGATCATTGGCTCTACCGGAACATGGTGATTTCGGGGCGGTCTTCGGAGGAAACCGGAGGCGCGGTGGAAATCGCTTTGCTCATGCCTCTGCTCAACCAGTTGGCGCTGAGCACTTCTCCGGTGGTGCAGCTGTATGTCAGTTCGTTCCTTACCAACCTGACGCTGCGAGGCATTGTCGAACCGGAGCCGTTGTTTCAATCGGTGTTCCGGCGGGGAAATGAAAGGCTTCGTGCCAGCCTGGCTGACTATTTTATGGAATGTTGGCCCGGGGTTTCGCCCGACCTGCTGAGCACGTTTCTCGCCCACTGCGAGGTGGATGACGATGCTGAGGTGTTGAAGCGGCTGGGCGGGGTGTTCGCCTATCACTTCGAGCGCGCACCAGTCGCGGTGATGGAATATCTCGACCGGTCTCTGAAGCCCGTGGACACATTTCCACGCGCTCTGGCGTTTGCCCTGGAGCAGTCCCACCTGCGGGTGGGATGGCGAAAAGAGTACGCACCGGAAATCGCATTCCTGCTCACATTCGGGACGCTGAGTACGCTGGCTAACTTCCACTCAGCGGAGCACATGAGCCAGATGCGCTCACTTGTGCGCCGCAAATACCCCAAGTTGCTCGACATGATCCTGAACCGGCCGAACCGAATGAAAGTACAGGAGGAGGCGTTCCGGCTCGGTCTCCACCGGCGCCTGGAGAGGGAGGGGATCACGCAATGGGATCAGGTCATCGGGGCGCAGGGAAACGACGCATTCTTTGTAGAAGAGGACGGGGTCGTTCAGCGTGACGAGCTATACAAGTATTTCAAGTACCTGGTAGCAACTCATAATGGTGACCTGGAGGTACTAGACCTTGGCGCGGACTCGGACTTTCGCCGCGTCGTCATGGCCATGTTGACGTTCAAGCCTGCGAGTGGAATCGGCTATATCGCAGCCGTGAGCCTGGCGATGCGCCTGGTGCGCGATCCCGCGCGGCTGGAGGAGATCGTGACGGAACTTGTCTCATCGGACCGCGCAGCCGGCGTTTACTTCGGTTCCCTGCTGCTGGTGGACATTTCTTACATGGATCCTACGCTCTCGCGCCGGGCGGTGGAATGGTTCGTGCAACAAATCGTGCCCAAGGTGCTCGAGGGCAAGTATGCCTTCGACCGGGCCATTCTTGACTGCCTGGGTATCGCAGCCACCGATCTGGCTGCGAATTGGCCGATCTGTGAGCCGGCGATTCGCCACGTGCTCGATCATTTGGATCACACCGCGGATGATGCGAAGCTCAGCGATCTGGGCAACGAACTCGCCAAGGTCAGCTATTTCGACGATATCAACGCCGGCAGAAACGTCATCGAGCTGCTTCTGACAGAGAATTATCTGAACGATTCGCGCTGGCGCCACTGCGTGATGAAGGTCCTGGCTGGAATGCAAATGAGGAATGGCGGTTTGCTGCGTTCAATCCTGGAACGCCATGGAATAGAAGACGGGATCCTTCAGGAAATCCGAATGTACGCCAGCGACGACCTGAAAGACTACTGCAATAAGTTTTTCTACATGGTCAGTTGGAACCGCTTGATCGCTAAAGCCATCCTGACCAACACCACACTGCGTTACCTTCTGATCAAAATCCTGATGGGCGGCCTGGCCCAATCCAATTCCGTGATCGAATACACGCGCGAGTTTCGCCGGTTTGTGATTGAAATTGTACGGGCTTACTGGGGTAAAGCAGAAGATCCCGCGCGTTACGCCAAGCTAACCGTGCCAGAGGCGTTGTCGGAAACCCTTGCCAGGCGCCGCATCGGTGGCGGCAAACTTTGGATTCCAAGATCGCTCCGCCCACAGAAGGCCGCACAGGCAGACTGATTCCTTACCAGTATGCGTCTGACCCAGACCGAAGCTTTCGCGCATATCACTGAAAGCCTGTTAGCACGATTCGCTGGCGGGAAGGAGTGCGGCAAGCAGTTGAACCCGGACCTGTTTGATGGGCAGGCCTATTCCATCGACGAATTCTACCGCGTTTATAGCCGTTACTTCGGGGAGCCCTGCGGATTCTTTCGCGACTTCGCCAGCCCAGGATCGTTCAAGCTCCGCGACGCGAGCGATGACGCCCTTCCGAAGCGTCTAAAAGGACTGGCGCGACAGTACATGTTCGACTCTCCTATCGTTACCGAGTACCCGGTAAATAACGTCGTGCCTTTCAAATGGTTCAAGGACCTTCCCAAGAACGGCGGACGACACTGCTACTGTTCGCGCCGGGCTGGGGACGACAAGACCAGAGTTTCGAAGAAGGCATGTGCGCGCGCCTGGTGGGTCAAGGGATCGATGCCGGCCTGCTGACCAAGCCTTTTCACCAGCAAAGGACCCCGGCGGGCTCCAGTAGTGGCGAGTACTTCATCAGTTCCAACCTATTTTGGACCGTCGCGAACTTCCGCCAGTTCACCGCCGAAATCCGGCTTCTCGTGCAATACATGCGCCGCCACTACGACTATGTCGGCCTGATCGGACTCAGCAGCGGTGGTTTCCAGGCGGGACTGGCCAGCGACTGTGAGGACGTGGACTTTCTGTTCCCGGTTATGACCGGGTGTGCGTTAGGCAGCGTCACCTGGTATGGCTTGCTGACGCGCCATATCCGTCGCGCTCTCGAGCGCCGTGGAGTCACCGAGTCGGATCTCAACAAAGTTTGGAGCATTACTGACCAGGCAGTTCTGGGGCAACATTGCCGTGCCAAATTCCGTAAGCAATACATCAGCCTGTACGATCGCGTCGTGCCAACAGAGTATCAACTGAAGCTTTGGGAAGTGTATGGCAAGCCGGATCGATTCCTGCTCAAGAGCTCTCACTCCAGTTTCTACTTCTCTCGCGCAGAAATTATCGATGATATTGCCCGATATGTCAGGCATTGCATCGGAAAGTGAGCGCCGGCCGAGGGCTAAGCAATCGCCTCCGGAGGACAGGGAAAACCGAAGGCTAGCTCCTATGCAATCTCTGTGTCCTCAGTGTCCTCCGTGGTCAATGATCTTCCCAGCGTCCGACAACGCGCATACTCTATAAAACCCTTGGGACGATACTCCATGTTTTCCCGCCGGCGACTCATCCCGCAACGGAAGCCCTGACTATAGCGACTCGATTGAAAAAAACGCGGGAATCGAGGTTAACCACCATTCCATTCCTCTTTCGTGTCCCATTTTCGTGTCGGGTATCGCGTTTATGAGTGAGCAGCAAATTGAAATGAGGAGCAAACCCATGACGCATACCAACGAAGCAGGACTGGAGATCGTTTCCCGAAACCCCGAGCCTCGGCGTGAAGTGCAAAATTCCAGCACATGGCTCTTGTGTTCTCGCGATCGCGAGGACTTCCGGGTTTTCGTGTCGTGCGACGGTGTCAGCCGCCCTCGAATTGTTCGCAAGGAAGCGGCTTGACCTGGGCTTTACGAAGAAAGTGGATCGGACATCCTCAGGAGAAACAGAGTATGACTGACGAAATCATGACATCAGCCGTTCGTGGAACCTCGCAGGATGGCCGCAGATCAGGCCGTTTTGAGCCGCGCTCGGTCAGATACGGTCTCCCATGTGCCAATTGCAGGGCGTACTATCCCGCAGCGCTGACGGTTTGCCCTGTCTGCCAGTGCACTGAGCGAGTGGCGCCCGTGCTGCACTAGTCCCCAGCGTCGCGGTCCTGTAACCTCCGGCCTCTTCTTCGATGCACCATCGGAACAGTTTTCGCCCCCAAACGTGCCGTCCGATTTCTCTCTTATGACCCGTGTGTCCCTTTTCGCTCCCGTCTGGCGCGTTACAGGGTGTAGCACACAAATAAACCCGAATTCGAGGAGGAAACATGCGGGCACATCTCCAGTCATTCTGCTGTGTAGCACTTCTGTTCTGCGTTGCCGGATACGCTCAGAGCGTTGGTAACATCACCACCGTGGCCGGCACCGGCGGATTCTCCGGTGACGGCGGGCTTTCCATCAGCGCCAACATTTTCACTTCCTTCGGCGTAGGGCTCGACAAGGCCGGCAACTTCTACATCGCCGACACCAACAACAATCGCGTCCGCAAAGTGAACATTTCGACCTACGTAATCACTACCGTGGCCGGAAGTGGGACGCGCGGCTTTTGCGGCGACAACGGGCCTGCAACCAAGGCGTGTTTGAGCCAGCCAACCGGCGTTGCGGTAGATGGCGCCGGCAATCTGTTTATCGCAGACAATGGCAATTACCGCATCCGGAAGGTGGACACCAGCGGAAAGATCACTACCTATGCCGGCAACGGCAGCCCCACATTCTGTGGCGACGGCCAGCCGGCAACTCTCGCTTGCCTGCATACGCCAACGGGCGTCGCGGTCGACGCCAAAGGCAATGTGTACGTTGCCGACGAGTACAGCTGCCGTGTTCGCAAGATCCTCGCCTCGAACCACACCATCACGACCATAGCGGGAAACGGAGCGATCGGATATTCGGGCGATGGCGGGCTCGCAATCTTTGCCGAGTTGAGCGGTCCGACGGGAATCGCTGTGGATCCGAGCGGCAACATCTATATTGCGGAGTGGGGCAGCCATCACGTTCGCCAGGTGAATACCTCCGGAGTGATTTCGACCCTGGCCGGGAACGGCAACCCGTCATTCTGCGGTGACGGCGGCGCTGCCGCCGGTGCCTGCTTGCGTGCTCCGTACGCTGTGGCAGCGGACAGCTCAGGCAACGTCTTTATCGCCGACGGCGGCAACAACCGGATTCGCAAAGTGACCGCCGGCACGAAGAAGATCAGCACCGTGGCGGGTGGCGGCTCTGTGCTGGGCGACAACGGCCCCGCGACCAAAGCATCTCTTTCCGTTCCCTACGGAGTTGCGGTGTTTCCGAACAATTCTGCAGCCAAGTTCCTTTACATCGCCGACACGGGCCACAACCGGATCCGGCGCGTGACCCTGCAGTAAGACCCGCGGTCGAGGGGGTGTTCGAGCAATCGAACACCCTTTTTTCTCTGCTAGATGCCTTCATTGGCCACGGTCACGCAGGACTCTCGCGGTTAAGCCTGTTGGCAATTTCAACGTGTCTCAGGGATCCGCAATGCCACGGCTGGGACTCGCTAACGATTTCGAGAAAAGCATTTTCTTCCCTCTTTTCATGTCCCCCTTTCGCCGCGTTTGCCGCGCTACCTAGTGTAGGAGCACAAATCAAATCAAAAAACTTGGGAGGAAATTATGCGGGGACATCAACTCTTCTGCTGTGTAGCAGTTCTGTTCTGTGTGGCTGGTTACGCACAGAACGTCGGCAACATCGCCACCGTGGCCGGAACGGGCACTGGCGGATTTTCCGGCGACGGCGGTCTCTCCGTCAGCGCCAAGCTCTTCTATCCTTATGGCGTAGGAGTGGACAAGACAGGCTACTTGTATATTGCGGATACGAACAACAATCGCATCCGTAAGGTCAACACTTCCACTTTCGTCATCACCACTGTGGCCGGCAGTGGCAAAAGCAGCTTCTGCGGGGACGGCGGTCCGGCGATCAGTGCGTGTTTGAGCCGGCCCACCGGGGTAGCGGTGGATAGCACAGGCAATCTCTTCATCGCTGACAACGGCAACTACCGCATCCGGAAGGTGGACCCCAGCGGAAAAATCACCACCTATGCGGGGAATGGCAGTCCCACTTTTTGTGGAGACGGCCAGTTGGCAACTCTGGCTTGCCTGCATACGCCGACCGGCGTTGCGGTCGATGCAAGAGGCAATGTTTACGTTGCTGACGGGTATACCTACCGGGTACGCAAGATCTGGGTGTCGACCCGGGTCATCACTACGATCGCGGGCACCGGGGCGATGGGCTCGACCGGCGACGGGGGACTGGCAATCTTTGCTCAGCTGAACGTTCCGACTGGAGTCGCGGTGGATGCCAGCGGCAACGTCTACATCGCCGAACAGGAAGGACATCGCGTCCGCCAGGTTAGTCCTTCCGGAACGATTTCTACTCTCGCGGGAAATGGGAACCCGGCGTTCTGCGGTGATGGCGGCGCCGCGGCCAATGCATGCCTGCGCTATCCTTACGGCGTGGCAGTGGACGGTTCCGGCAACGTGTTCATCGCCGACACCTCAAACTTCCGGGTCCGCAAAGTTGCCGCCGGCACCAGAAAAATCAGCACGGTGGCGGGCGGCGGCCGCGGACAGGGCGACGGCGGCCCGGCAACCGGCGCGCAGCTTTCCGCTTTTTATGGAGTTGCCGTGTTTCCCACCGCCGCGTCAAGCTCGGCCAAGAGCTTGTACATCGCAGACACAGGCCATCATCGAGTTCGGCGCGTAACCCTGCCGTAAGTCTCGCCTCTGGGGGAGTTCGGATAACCGAACTCCCTTTTTTCCGCTCCTTGACGTCTCACCAGGCTCCGGCATCAAGTCCCGTGATGTTCTTTCAAATCGGCATACAGCCAGGCTTTGGCAACACTCCAGTCGCGCTTTACGGTTTTGGCCGAGATGCCCAGCACCGCGGCTGCTTCCTCGACACTCAGGCCTCCGAAGAATCGCAGTTCCACCACCCGAGCCTGGCGCTCATCCAGTTTGGCCAATCGTTGGAGCGATTCGTCTACCGCGATCAGTTCTGCCGACTGCTCGGGAGAAAAAATGAAAGCATCATTCAGGGAGACTTTCTTATACTCTCCGCCGCGCTTCTGCCGCAGATGGCCGCGGGCATGGTCAATCAATATCCGCCGCATCAACTGCGCCGCGACACCAAAGAAATGTGCCCGGCTCTGCCAGTTCACCGACTGCTGCTCCACCAGCTTCAGATAAGCCTCATGCACCAGCGCGGTCGCCTGCAGAGTGTGGTCGGGGCGTTCGCGGCGCATGTAGCTCCCGGCCAACCGCCGCAGTTCCTCGTACACGACGGGTATGAGCTTCGCGCCTGCGTCTTCATCCCCGCGGGACAACGCTGAAAGCAGCACCGTGACTTCGTGGGCATCCCCCATATCGGCGAACATTGTACCCCCCTCAGCCAAACTGAACAGCTGGTCGCCTTGTCCGAAGTCGCGAAGGGACTATTCAGCGCGAGCTGAGCGCCGCGCCTGCGACGTGCTTCATCAACACGATGTTCTTGAGCTGTCAGGAGACCGTGACACTGATGCAGTGTCCTGCGGAATAACGGGGCCACCGGCGAGTCGCCGGTGGCCATCAGGCATCGCTGGGCTGCAGTTCTAGCGCCCGTGTCCCCGGCCGGAAGAGTGGGGCGGAGGATTGCCGCCCGATCCGCCGTGGCTTCCGCCGCCACCCGAAGGCTGCGGCCGACTGCCGCCACCGCCGTAGCCGCTGCCACCTCGTGGCGGAGCTGCACCTCGCGAGGGCCCACTTGCCTCAGAAGCACGCGGCGTTACGATGGGCTGTCTCATTTCCAAGGGCGGCCTGGAGTAGCCCTGCGATGATTGCTGCGAGGGACTGCGCCAGCCACCCGACTCTCTCTCCGGACGCGCTATCTGGTTGCGAGAGGGCGAGGGACTTTCGACGCGATTTCCGTTCATGCGGTATCGACTCATGCTGTCTGGAGAAGACTGCACTGTGCTCGGAGGCCGCGGTGTGAAGCGCCGCCAGCTTCCGTCGTTTGCCGAAGAATCTGGCCGGGCAGAATTCTGGCGCTGCGGAACCCTTGGTCCCGCTTCCGGCGAGGAGCGCTCGGCCGGCCGAGACATCGTGCCGCGCTGGGTCGCAGAGGAACCAGAGAACCGGCGCCATTCCTGGCCGTCGCCAGCATTTGGCTTTTCTGCCCGGTCATTGCCATTGCGGGCAGGCATGGCTAGAGTTCCGCGAGCTGGAGCTGGAGCCTGCGCCGGCGAAGCAGCCTGGTTTTGCGGCCCGCCTGACCCGAAGCGCCGCCAGCTCTGGTTATCCACAGAGCTAGTGCCTCTCCCAGGCTGCTGAACGCTGGGAGTTGAGGAACTTTGCTCGTGATCAACACCGATGCGGACTCCCGGATTCGGCCTTGGAACGGTGGTGCGCGCTGAATCCCTGGCAACCCCGCCGGGAGCATTCTGGCCGGGCCTGGCGGCTGGATTCGAGAATCCCCGGCCCGGCTCGCCATTTATGGCTTTGAACCGACCGTCATGCTGGATCGCCTGCTGCACTTGCGAGGCCTGCGTCTCGAAAGACTGGGGCGCTGCAACCGGGCGGGACTTCATGAAAAAGCGTTCCTGCTGACCTCCGCGCGGCAGCGTAGCTGGAGCGGCGGGACGGTTGCTCGCCGACAGTGACTCCCGCGTCGGAACCACTGGCAAATTTCCGGCCATCATGCGTCCACCGCGAAAAACTTCGCGGTCCACAGTCCCCGGCGTGAATCGACCCTTGCCAAAGTGCTCTGCGGGAACAGTCGAGATGCCCTGCCGGACTCGCGCGTCGACCGTGGCCCTGCGCAAGTTGGAATACGCGCCTCCGGCGCGAAGCGGAGCGATGCCGTCAAAGCCATGGCCGAACCCACGGTGAACGTTCGTGATGTTCGTAATGTTAACGACGTTGACCTGATTGAAGCGCGAGCCGTAGCGCCCGTACCAGGGATAGAACCGGTCACACGGTCCGACCGGCAGCCATCCGACGGAACCAAATCCGAAACCGAATCCGCCGCCGCTGCCGAAGCCGAAGAAGGACACATACGCGGGCGCCCACACCGGCCGGTATCGCGGATAGCCATAGACCGGACCGGGCCACCAGACCCAGGAACTGTTGTACATAAACCAGCGACCGTAGTGATATGGAGCCCAACCCCAGGGTTCATAAGAAACCCAGGTCCAACCCCAACCCGGCTCCCATACCCAACGACCGGAGCGATAAGGCGCCCACCCCACCGCAACTACCGGCGACCAGAC
>JBGQIG010000037.1:0-13294 GCA_041498365.1 Terriglobia bacterium
GGCGAGCTGTGGTCGAAGTTGCGCATCACGCGTGTGGATTACAAACCGGAAGAGGGCGCGTTCTGGGACGTTCTCTATCGCTGGGCCCCGGACGCCGTCCGCGAAGGGATTAGCCTGTCGGTAGCCGAAGCGCTTTCGGCGTTGCTTTCCAAATATCTGGATTGCGTGGTCGCCGCTGACCAGCAGGAAGTGGAATCTTTCTTTGGCCACTTCGTCCCGCGCTCGCGAGTCAGGCAAGCAATCAGCGCCCTCCAGGCCGCTCGGGAACTGGACTTCCTCCGCGTTGGCAACCGCTCCCTGATCCAGATCGCGCAGTCGAGACCGGTCGTGAATCGGGGGGGGACGGGCACTTCTGCCCGTCCAGGCCGGGCATAGCCCGGCTGGGTTGAACCCGGCTCCCTCACTGACTTACCATTTCAACCCTCACACGTCTATTTACAGGCCACCTGGCTTGGGAAGGTAAGCTCCATGCGTTTCTGCGCCCTCTTGACAGCTCTACTAGTGCTCTACGCGACATCGTTCGCTCAGAATGCCGCCGTTCCGTCGTCCACTTCGATGCCCGATCTCGAGCGTTTCAGCCTCGATCAAGTGGACAAGTCTCTCGATCCCTGCTCCGACTTCTTCCAGTACGCCTGCGGCAAGTGGATCAAGGCCAACCCGATTCCGCCGGATCAGGCCGGGTGGGGTACGTTCAATTCCCTGGCGCTGTGGAATATCGCCGCCGTGCACAACACTCTCGAGGAGGCTGCCCAGCCTTCGCCGAACCGTACCCCAGTACAGCAGAAGGTTGGCGACTACTACGCCTCCTGCATGGACGAGGCGACCATCAACAAGGCCGGCATCGCGCCGCTCAAGTCCGAACTCGACCGAATAGCCCGGCTGAAGAACAAGTCTCAGCTACCCGAAGTGGTGGCATCCATCCACCAGATCATCCGTCCCGCCAACCTGAGTTACATCGATGCCGCCTACCCGGGAGTGGTGTTCGGAATCTATTCCCAGCCCGGCTTCGACGATGCCCGCGTGACCCTGGCCGCGCTCGATCAATCGGGCATGGCCTTGCCCGGGCGCGAGTTTTATCTGAATGACGACGCCAAATCAAAAGAGATTCGCGACAAGTACGTGAAGCATGTGGCTCGTCTGCTGGAGCTCAGCGGCGAACCGCAAGCCCAGGCGGCCGCCGACGCCCGAACCGTGCTGGCCATGGAAACCGAACTGGCCAATGCCGCCATGGACATTGTGGCCCGCCGCGATCCCAAGAACCAGAACAACAAAATGTCACTGCAGCAGGTCCAGGCGGTTACTCCATCCTTCAACTGGAGCCGCTACTTTGCCGCCACCCAGGCGCCGGCTTCACCGCAGTATCTGGTGTTGGCGCCCGGCTTTTTTCGCGGCATGGAAAAACTGATCCAGTCTCATTCCATCGAGCAGTGGCGTGCGTACTTGCGGTGGTCAACAGTCCACTCGCTGGCGTCGTCGCTCAGCCAGCCTTTCGTCGAGGAAAATTTCGATTTCTTCGGGCGCACGCTGGGCGGCGCCCAACAGCTTCAGCCACGCTGGCGGCGCTGCTCCAACTACGCCGACATCGATCTGGGAGAAGCCGTCGGCCAGGCCTACGTGGCCAAATACTTTCCCCCTGAAAACAAGGAGCGCATGTTGCAGATGGTCAAAGCAATCAAGACCGCGCTCGATCAGGACATCGACGCCGCCACCTGGATGTCGGATAAAACCAAGCAGGCCGCGCATGCCAAGCTGACGGCGCAGGTGGACAAGATTGGATATCCCGACCACTGGCGCGACTATTCTTCAGTCCTGATCAAGCGTGACGATTTTCTGGGCAGTGTGCAGCGGGCGTCGGCTTTTGAACTTCGGCGCCGCATCGCCAAGTTTGGCCAGCCCGAGGACCGCTACGAATGGGGCATGACGCCGCCAACGGTCAACGCCTACGAGGATCCCCAGCACAACACCATCAACTTCCCCGCCGGCATTCTGCAACCTCCGTTCTTCGACGCGAGCGCGAACGATGCGGCAAATTACGGCGCCATCGGGGCCGTGATCGGACACGAGATCATCCACGGCTACGACGACCAGGGTCGCAAGTTCGACGCGGATGGCAATCTGAAAGACTGGTGGACCCCAGGGGACGCCGCCAACTACGACGAGCGCGACAAATGCATCACCGATGAATACACCCAGGATGTTCCGGAGGCTGGCGTAAAACAGAACGGCAAGCTTTCCGCCGGAGAAGACACTGCCGACAATGGCGGTGTCCACATCGCCCTCGCCGGCCTGCAGAACACGCTCAAATCCCAAGGCAAGGATCTCGACCAGCAGGCAGCAAACGGCGCCACCGAATTGCAGAACTTTTTCCTCTCCTACGCCAACGTCTGGTGCGGAGACGTCCGCCCCGAACTGGCCCGCACGGCGGTGATGACACAAGGGCACTCCCTCAACCGGTATCGCGTAAACAACGTACTGGTGAATATGCCGGAATTCGCTCATGCGTTCGGCTGCCGCGCAGGACAGCCGATGGTCCATGCCAACGCCTGCCGCGTCTGGTAGGGATGTAGGCGCGAGCGTCCCGCTCGTGCAGGGTCATTCGTCGGTTGGCGTCATTGGGATTGACGACGGTCGTGGCGCGCGCGCCGCCCAAGACGGGCGAGGACGCCAGTCGCTACGTCGGAAATTTCTGTGCAAGGCTTATCCCAGGAAAGGTCATTCCCTCCGTGTACAATCATTACCTTCCGGGATGACCACGCCCTCTACGCGCAAACTCATCATCGCCATTGACGGCCCGGCTGGTGCCGGGAAGAGCACCATTGCTTCGCGCCTGGCCCGCAAACTGGGCTATGTGAATCTGGAAAGCGGCGCCATGTACCGGGCGCTGGCGCTCAAGGCTGTCGAGTGGGATGTTTCGTTCGACGACGAGCCCGCCCTGGTTCATCTGGCGCACAATTCGCGTATACAAATCGAGCCCAGCCTGGGCGGCAACCGGGTCCTGCTCGACGGCCGCGACGTCAGCCAGCGGGTACGGGAACCCGACGTGACTGAGGCGGCGTCAAGAGTTTCTGTTCATCCTGGGGTGCGGCAGTGGATGGTCGCCCGGCAGCAGGAGATGGGAGCAGGCGGCGGTGTGGTGATGGAAGGCCGCGACATCGGCACCAAGGTCTTCCCTGCGGCCGACGTGAAAGTCTTTCTCGATGCCGACCCGGTGGTGCGCGAACAACGACGCCTGAAGCAACAAAATGTGCAGGGGGCGTCCGCCCACGCCATCATTGCCGAACTGCGGGAACGCGACCGCCGCGATCGCACCCGGGCAACATCTCCGCTGGTCCCGGCCAGCGACGCGCTGCTTCTGGATTCCACACAATTGTCCGAGGACGAAGTATTGCATAGAGTAGAGGAACTAGTGCGGCGCAAGCTGGAGGAATGAGCAAACGGGTGGAACGGCTGAACAGGCGCCCTCGTCCATCCGTTCATCCGTTGGCGGATCTCGTCGCCTGATTCCCGACACGGGACAACTTCCGCAAAGATAGTTTGTCGGTCACAGACAGCTCACGATCGAGAGTGATATACCCAGCAAGTCCCCTTCTCCAGTCTGGACTCGTCCACGATTCAATGTACAGACGGGTGCGAGTCCCATGCCGAGCTTTAACCGTACGTCCTGCTATCTCTTGTTCCTTTCCACTCTTTTGCTGGCCGCAATAGCTCCAGGGCAGGACGCCGCCACCGGCGCGGTTCGCGGAACCGTGGCGGATGCCTCCGGGGGGAGAATTGGCGCTGCCACCGTGGTGCTGGTAAGTGCCGCGACGAACTTCCGTTACTCGACCACCACTGACATCACTGGCCGCTTTGCCTTCGAACTGCTCTCGCCGGGAGATTATTCCGGGCGGGTGGAGTCGCCGGGGATGTCGCCGCAGACCACTCCGCGCCTGCATGTGGACGTCGGCGGCACCACCGAACTGGTGTTCAGAATGGCTGTGGCTGGGACCCAGGAAACGGTCACTGTTTCCGGAGACCCGCCGCTGGTCGAGACCCAGCCCAGCGGCCTCTCCTCGTTGATTGACGAACGGGCCATCAGCGAACTGCCGCTGAACGGACGACGTTACACCGATCTCGCTTTGTTGATTCCCGGGGTTACGCAGGATCCGCGCGGGCTCACATCGGGGTCCAACGGCGATCTCGCCTTCGGCGGCATCCGTGGCTATCAGTCGAGCTATCTGGTAGACGGCGGCGACAACAACAACGCCTTCTTTGGACAGGCCCGCGGCCGCTATCGCGCACCCTACCAGTTTTCCAACGAAGTAGTGCAGGAGTTCCGCGTTTCCTCGAATACCTACGGCGCCGATCTGGGGCGTGCCGGCGGCGCGGTGGTGAACGTGGTCACCAAATCCGGTTCCAATCGGCTGCACGGAACGGATTTCTATTACCTGCGCGACAGCGCTCTGGCGGCAAAGCATCCCTTCATGGATTTCAAGCCGCACGATCAGCAGCAGCAGTTTGGTTTCACCCTGGGCGGTCCCATCCGGCGCAATCGCGCGTTTTTCTTTGCTGGCTTCGATCAGCACAACTTGCACATCCCGGCGGTGGTGCGTTTTGCCAATGGCAGCTCCGTTGTGGTCCCTCAAATCGGCGCCGGACCTGAGACTCCGGGCGATTACGAAGCTACCGATCAGGCGCTGGTGTTTGCCACAGCAGCCCGACTGTCGAAGCAGGCCGGGACTTTTCCCTCGTCCATGCTGGGGAACGCTGGCTTTTTCAAGGTGGACCTCGTGCTTACGCAGCACAACAACCTCTCCCTGCGGCTGAACACATCCCGCTATTACGGACATAACAACGTTTTCCTCGATCCAGCGAGTCCGCTCACTACCTTCGGCATCAGCAACAACGGCGAAGAGAATGTGTCGACCGAGAGTGGATCGTTGGCGCTGACCAGCAATCTTTCCTTCCGGGCGGTGAGCCGATTGCGGGCCCAGTTTTCCCGCGACCTCCAGTACTCGACCGCCAACAGTACTGATCCGTTGACCAAGGTCCGCAACGTAATTGAAGGCTTCGGGCGCTCTTCGATTCTGCCGCGTCAGACTCGTGAGCACCGCCTGCATCTGGCCGAGACCTTGAGTGTGGAAGGTAAGAGGAATGCCTGGAAGCTTGGCGGCGATGTGCTGCTCACCTGGATCTACAATTTCTTTCCTTCGTTAAGCGGCGGAGAATACATTTTCGACCCCATTAAGGTGAACCCATTTACCTTTGAACCCATGCAATCGGGGCTGGAACTTACGCCGCTGCGCGCCTACGCGCACCAGGTGCCGCACTACTATCTGCAGAGTTTTGGCCCGGCCGTTACTCGTCCGGACACGAACGAATACGCCGGTTTCCTGCAGGACACGATCCGCGTAAGCGATCGTCTCGCCCTCAGCCTGGGTGCCCGCTATGACTTGCAGACCTTTACCACGAAGGGTTTGCAGTCGAATCCGCTGTGGCCGGATGCGGGCAGGGTGCCGTTCAACACCAGCAACGTCGCGCCCCGGGTCGGGCTGGCGTATTCCATCGGAGAGCAGCGTCCCATTGTTATTCGCGCGGGCTATGGCCTCTTTTACACCCGCATTCCTCAGATCTACACTTCCGTGGTTCAGAGCGACAATGGTCTAGAGGGAAATTTTCTCTTTCTCAACAACAACAATTTTTTCGATCACCAGATATTTCCGCAGTATCCCAACCCGCTGGTGAGCTGTCCGGTGGATGCTGTAGTTTGCCAGCCGCCGTCGAGTCTGGCGCAACTTGAGCAAGCCGATATTTCCGCGTTTTCAAACAATTTCAAGACTCCCAGAGTCCAGCAGGCCAGCCTCAACGTTGAGCGGGAGGTGGCGCGCCGCCTGGCTGTGGGCGTTTCTTACATGTACGTACATGGGGTGGATCTGATCCGGGCGCGCGACGTGAACCTTCCGGCGCCGACCAGCGTGTCCTATCCGGTCTTCGATGCCTCGGGAATAAACTTTCTGGGCGCCTACTACGACGTCGATTCGTTCTCGACCTTTCAACCTACGCGAACCCTGACGTGTCCTTTTCCACCTTGCATCAATCCGCTGGGGCGGCCCATTCCGCAGCTGGGGTCCATCAACGTCTTCGAGAGCGCGGCTTCGAGCGTCTATCACGGCGCCACTCTCTCCGTTCGGCGGCGCATGACCAGCGGGGTTTACTTCATGCTGGGATACACTTTCGCGCACGCGGTGGACAATGGACAGGATGCGCTGGTGGCAGGACGTCCCGCGACGGTGCAGAACTCTTACGCGCCCAATTCGGAAAGAGGTCCCAGCGTCACCGACCAGCGGCATCGCTTTGTGTTCTCCTGTATCGTTGCACCCAAACCTTTTCATCGCGATCATGAGTGGATGGGAAGACTGTTCAACAACTGGAAGGCTTCCGGCGTGATCACCGTGGGCAGTGGGAGGCCGATCAGCGCCACCGTGACTGGAGACGCGAACCAGGACGGCAACAATTCCAACGACCGGCTCCCGGGAGTGTCACGCAACTCGCTGGTTGGACCGGACTACGCGACTACCAACATCAGGCTGACCCGCCGTCTCTATGCCGGTGATCGGGTCAAGTTGGAATTGGCAGCCGAGTCCTTTAACCTGTTGAATCGCGATAACCGGCGCGTTCAGATCACCCAGGACGGCTTCCAGACCAACTCTGCGCAATTCGTTCAAACCACCAAGCGCATTGGAATCAATAGCTTCCCCGCGCAATATCGGGTGCCGGTCAGCTTTCTGCAAGCCACCGACGCCTATGCTCCGCGGCAGATACAGATCGCTTTGAAGCTGATATTCTGAAGGTGAGCAAGTCGCTGGGCGGCAGCTAGCCGCATTTTCCCTGCACTGAAACACCACATACCACTTGACTTGCCGTGGGAACCTTGCAATAACTATCCGCGTCCAAACGGGACCAGTTTGGGGGTGTAGCCAGTTGGCAGAAGTAAGACTCCAGGAGGGCGAGTCCCTCGAGAATGCGTTGCGTCGCTTTAAACGCAAAGTGCAACAGGAAGACATCATCAAGGAGGTCAAGCGTCACTCCTTTTACCTGAAGCCGGGCGAAAAGAAGCGCGTGAAAGAAGCATTGGCGCGCAAGCGCAGCAGAAAGAAGGCACGCAAAGAACAAGACTAGGGTTTCTTGGGCTGCCACTCCACGTGGCGGCCCATTTCCTTTCTCATGGGGCCCCGTTCGGAACTGGAGTGGGGCGCTCCACAGACACAGCGCAACTTACCCATGTCGCGGCTGGGCATGGCGGGCCGAGTCCAGGGCAATATTCCAGGGCATTGTTTGAGGGGGCAACGACCCTGAGTCCACGCGCGTCACGTAATTCGTCTGCGAGGTCTCGGGGAATGGGCTGAAGGGAGCATCTCTCAATGGAATTTCAGGACAAGGTGTTGAAGTGCATTGACTGCGGTGCGGATTTTATCTTCACCGCGGGAGAACAGTTGTTCTTCCACGACAAGCAGTTCAAAAACGAACCCAAGCGCTGTAAGGCTTGCAAGACAAAACGAGTATCAGTATTGGGGGCAGTGCCTTCGGGGCAAGGCAACGGCTTCGCCAAGGTGGAGACCCGCACCACTTGTTCGCAGTGCGGCAAAGACACCACCGTGCCTTTCAAGCCCACGCAGGGGCGTCCTGTGTTCTGCCGGGAGTGTTTCCAGCAGAAGCGGCAAGCGGCTACGGCCTGATCCTGATCGAGAACTCGTAGAAGATTCCAGAGTCGGTTAGCTTACCTTCCTCCTGCTTTCCCGATTCCAAGTTGAATCTTGTCTGCCGGTGGCGAAGTCCGCGCGGCGGTGAGAGCGGCTCTCGCCTTCATGGCGAGGGACGAACCGGCAAACCCCAGCTGGGTTAGTATGGAAGTGTGGCAATTTTCTACGTGGCTAATTTCGGCTGTCGCGCGGCCCAGGCGGATGGCGCTGCCATCGAGCGCCAGTTCCAGGAGCGAGGGCTGGAGCGGGCCGGCGAGCTGGAGGAGGCCGGAATTGTAGTCCTCAACACCTGCACCGTGACCGCCGCCGCCGACCAGGATGCGCGCGCCGCCATTCGCCGCGTTCATCGAAACAATCCCGAAGTCCAGATCGTGGTCACCGGCTGCTACGCGCAACGCGCGCCGGAAGAAATCGCCGCTCTGCCCGGGGTAAGCTGCGTGATCGGCAACTCGCATAAGCACCGGCTGGCGGAGATCGCTCTGGTTAATGTAGGCGCGAGCGTCCCCGCTCGTGCCATCCCGGACGTGAGTGCGGAATTCGTACCGCTATTAAGTTTGGCCCCGGCCGGCCAACGACCAACGACGAACGACCAACGATCGATCTTCGTTTCCGACATCTTTGCGCACACCGAATTGCAGGCTGCACCAGTCTTCGAGGCCGCCAACGAGCGCACGCGTCCCAACCTCAAGGTACAGGACGGGTGCGATAACCGCTGCTCCTTCTGCGTGATCCCCTACGTTCGTGGACAGAGCCGCTCCCTGGAACTTGCCGAAGCGATTCGCGAAGTGAATGCGCTCGTGGCGGCGGGCTATCGCGAAGTAGTGATTTCAGGCATCAACCTCGGCCGATGGGGACGTGATCTCATGTGGGGCGAGCCCCCTCGCCCGCCGGTTTTCGAAGACCTGGTACGCGCCATTCTGTCCGAAACTGCACTGCAGAAACTCCGCGTCAGTTCGGTCGAGCCCATGGACTGGAGTGATGACCTCATCCATCTGATGGCCACATCTCCGCGCATCGCCAAGCACGCGCATGTGCCCATGCAGTCCGGCAGCGATGCTGTGTTGCGACGCATGCACCGCAAATATCGTCCCTGGCACTACCGCGAGAAGATTGAAAAGATTCGCGCCGCTATGCCCGCGGCCGCCATCGGCGCCGATGTGATGGTAGGGTTCCCCGGTGAGAGCGAAGCGGAATTCGAAGAGACGCGGCGCATGGTGGAAGACCTGCCCTTCACCTATCTGCATGTGTTCACTTATTCAGCACGGCCGGGAACACCGGCGGCCGGGATGGGCCAACAGATTCCGGTGAACATCGCCCGTGAGCGCAACCGCATTTTGCGCGCGATTGTCGCGGAGAAAAAGGACGCCTTCATGAGCGCATTTGTCGGCAAGCGCATTGATGCCATTACGCTGAACCTCTCAGGGCGCGATCCTGACGGCGAATATACCGAAGCGCTGAGTGATAACTATCTGCAAATGCGATTGCAGGGAAACCACCAGCCAAACTGCTGGATTCCGGCACGCGTCGAGCGCGTCCGCGACGGAGCTCTGGTGGGAGTTGCAGGTTGAAGATGGGATCGTATAGCAGCGTGTTGCAAACCCCGGCGCAAGACATGCTCACCTTTGACTGGTCGAAGTCTCACCCCGTGCGGCTTAGCTCGCAAGGAACGGCAGGATGCAAAAAAGCCTCCTGCTTACGGGAGGCTTCTGGGGGAGGGCGTCGGGCCGTGTGGTCCGTCGTCCTAACTTGACTACTTCGGCGGCGCCTGCTGGTCCTGGCTGGCCGGAGCGGGTGCGCTTGAGGTCGAGGCCAGTTGCTCGAGGTCGTTCTTCAACAGGCTGATTTCCACGCGTCCACCGCTTGTACGTTTGGTCTTGGCATCCTCGCCAGCCGCGGCAGGCACAGGAGCGTTGCCCATGCCGACCACATAAATCCGATACACCGGAATTTCGTGATTGAGCACCAGGTAACGCACTACCGCGTCCGCCATCTTCTGCGAAGTGGCGATCGCGGTCTGGCCGTGGCCGGAGGAGAAGCCCTGCACTTCGATGATATAGCCGCGCTGGTCTTTCAGCGGCGTGGCCATATCGTCAAGCGCGGCCTTGGCATTCTTGCTGAGCACGCTCTGGCCGGGACGGAAGCGAATCTCGGTCTGGGTGGCGGCCTTGTACTGATCGATGTTACCTACCACCTGCTCCACCGTAGTGAGACGGGCGTTGGCCTGGGTGGCTGTCTGTTGCGCCAACTGAGCCTTGTTGCCGGCTTCAATGGCGTGCTGGTCGGCCTCGTTGGCTTTGGTCGAGGCCAGGCGGATGCCTTCCTGGGCACGCGCATCGGTGTCCTTGATCATCTTGGAATTCGCGGAAGTGAGCTCATCGAGTTCATTCACGCGGTCACGGATGGGAGCGGTTTGCCGCTGTACATACTTCTTGCGGGCAAACGGATTGATTTTGCCCCAGAAACCCTCATGAGTGTCTGGCTGCAAAGCAGGCTTGCCGCTGGCGCCGGAAGCGGCTGCCGGGGGTTGGTCTTGGGTGGTCGAGCCAGCTTGCTGCGCCAGGGCCGGAAGCGCCAGCACGACGGTCAGAAGCAGCGCTACGAAAAGGCGATTCTTCATTTCTACATCCTCCAGGTGGGGGAGCCTTTGGCTCCGCTCCAGCACGCCTCGCGGCGTTTGATTTTGTTGCGTCCCTGAATATCGGCAAGCTGTTCAAGCGTTGCCGGCTTATGCTGACGCGGCATGAGCCAAAAATAGCGGCGTTCCGAACTCCTCAACGCCTGCTTTGTGTATAACAGTTCAAGTGCCAAACCAGGACAAATCTAAGTCTTTGGCCAGCAACACATTGTAACGCCGCTGGCCAGGTGGCGGGAGCGAAAAATCCGTTTTCCGGGTAATTTTGGCGAAAACCGATATAAAAACTGCGTGTGCCATACCGCAAAGAATTGCAGTAATCAAGTAATAATGCACCAAAACAAGGCGCCGTATTAGTTGAGCAGCCATGTTGTCGTCAAAAATAGCCATCATGAATCCACGAAAGAACATCCAATCATCCATTCGAAGATCGAAAATTCCTGTGCGAGCCTGGATCCCCGCCTTACTTCCTTTGGTACTGCTTTCCTGTACCCGCGCGGAGAAGCTCGATCTGGCACGGCTGAAGGTGCCACCGGGCTTCCATATTGCGGTCTTCGCCGAGGTCCCAAACGCGCGCCAGATGGCTTTCAGCCCGGGTGGCGTGCTGCTGGTCACCGATATGAGCGATGGCGTGGTGCTGGCTTTGCCAGATCCCAAAAACACGGGACATGCGGACCGCACCGTTACCGTCGCCCACGACTTGAACGCGCCGCATGGCATTGCGTTTCACAATGGCAAGCTCTACATCGCGGAGATCAACGCCATCCGGCGCTATGACTGGGACGAATCGCAGTTGCGGGTCCGCAACGGTCAGAAGATCGCAGACATTCCGGGCAGCGGCGGCGGCCACTCGACCCGGACCATTCTTTTCGCCAACCGCAAGATGTATGTCGCGGTGGGATCGAGTTGCAACGTCTGCGTGGAAGATGACAAGCGCCGCGCGGCGGTGACTGAGTTCAACGAAGACGGTAGTGGCGAACGCATTTTCGCCTCGGGCTTGAGGAATGCAGTCGGGTTGACGCTCAATCCCAGGACCAGCACCGTCTGGGCGACCGATAATGGCCGTGATTGGCTGGGCGACGATCTTCCGTCCGAAGAAGTCAACGATCTGGGCCCGAACGGCGGGAACTTCGGCTGGCCATACTGCTATGGCAACCGCGTTCAGGACCGCTCCCAGAGCAAAGACTTCGACTGCTCGAAAACGGTCGCACCCAAGGTGGAGATGCAGGCGCACTCCGCCCCACTGGGATTGGTCTTTTACGATGGGAACATGTTTCCTTCGGAATACCGGGGGAGCTTGTTCGTGACTTTTCACGGCTCCTGGAACCGCAGCGTGCCCACCGGATACAAGGTAGTCCGCATAAAGTTCAACGAGAAGGGCGAACCTGAGGGACCGCCAGAGGACTTCATCAGCGGATGGTTGCGTCCGGGAGAAACCAAGAAAGGCGTGTGGATGGGGCGACCCGTCGGTCTCGTCGTCGGCGCCGACGGGGCCATGTATGTCTCCGACGATGCGGCGGGAGTGGTGTATCGGGTGACGTGGGAGAAGTGAAGAGATTGTTGATGATGATTTCTGATTGCAGATTGGAAAGAAGCGGGATTGTCAGGGCGCGCTGCTCTGGTTCCTCGGTGTCCTCTGTGTACTCTGTGGTTAAACGGTTTTTCCGCAATACTTCTCGTATTGCTCGTAGATAAAGTTGTCCGTCATGCCTGCGATGTAGTCGCAAACTACTCGTGGCAGCGGTTCCTGTCCGGCCTTCTCCTGATAGCTGTGCGGTAAGTTCTCCGGTTGCGCCATCCAGAATTCAAATAGTTGGCGGATGACGCGCTCGGCATCATTTTTTTCTGGGTCCAGCGCCGCGCTGAAATAGAGATTCTTGTAGAGGAATTCCTTGGTACCTCGTCTTTCTTCTTCTACCTCGGGACTGAAGGTGGCAAGCCGAATCGGGCAGGTGAGCACATCTTCCAGAGTGTGGATGGCGGTGGCTTTGATCTGGTCCTGCAAGTTGCGGATCAAGTCGCCGACCATGCGGTCGAGGACCCGCTTCAACGCCTCGTTGAACTTCAGTTTTTCGATGGCACCCGGATAAGCCAGTTCGGCCTCGCGATAAAAGTGATCGAACACCGGAACGCCGCCGCGAATCTGTGCCAGCGTAAGCAGACGGGCTTCATAGCCATCGTCCAGATCGGCCGTGTCATAGGCAATCTCGTCAGCGAGATCGATAAGCTGGGCCTCGAGCGGAGGGCGCTGATCGAGTAAATATTCCGCCAGCTCGGGGAACTGCCTTACAGAATAATCGTGGGAGTGCTTGATTATGCCTTCGCGCACTTCAAAAGTGAGATTGAGCCCGCGAAAGGCCGCATAGCGCAACTCGAAGTCCTCGACGATCCGCAGCGCGTGCAGGTTGTGGTCGAAAAAATAACCGTGCTCGCGCATGGCGGCGTCCAGCGCCTTTTCGCCGGCGTGACCGAAAGGCGGGTGCCCGACGTCGTGGACCAGGGCCAGGGCTTCGACCAGATCCACATTCAAGCCAACCTGGGCGGCAATCGTGCGGGCGATCTGTGCCACTTCGATGGTATGAGTCAGGCGATTGCGGAAGTGGTCGGAGAAGCGGCGAGTAAAAACCTGAGTCTTGGCTTCCAGGCGGCGAAAGGCCCGCGAGTGAATGACGCGGTCGCGGTCGCGCTGGAAATCATTGCGGTAGGGATGCTGGGGCTCGGGAAAACGGCGTCCGCGGGACTGCTCCACCCGCACGGCGTAGTCGGCCAGCATGGGGGAAGTTTAGCATTGTGGGAGCCTATGTAGGCGCGGGCGGCCCGCGCGGGCGTGCCGGGTTGGTGCAATATAAATATTTAAGATTACACCAGTCCCCCAGGCAAAGATAAAAATCCCCCCACCACCCAGGCCCCACGCGCCGACAAA
>JBGQIG010000038.1:0-13211 GCA_041498365.1 Terriglobia bacterium
GCACCAATCACCTGTTCTGTAAGCCTTTCGTGAAGCAGTTTACTCCGTGTCTCTGTGTCTCCGTGGTTAAGCACAATTCGCTCCGAAGTGAATCAAGTCTGCAGCACTCCGACTTTAAACTCCGGCACGTCCGGATTCAGCGCTGCCGCTTCCAGCGCCTGCGTAATCGCCTCCCGCGTTTCTACCGGATCGATGATCTTGTCGATCCACAACCTGGCGGCGCCGTAACGCGGATCGGTCTGCTCCTCATACGTGGTTTTAACCGACTCGAACAGTTCCTTGCGCTCTTCTTCGCTCAGCTTCTTTCCGCTGCGTTCCAGTTGCTTGATCTTGATTTCGACCAGAGTGCCGGCCGCCGAATCACCACTCATGACCGCATAACGCGCCGTCGGCCAGGCGAAGACGAAGCGCGGGTCGTATGCCTTGCCACACATGGCATAGTGTCCGGCGCCGAACGAACCGCCCACGATCACCGTAATCTTGGGTACAACCGAGTTTGAGACTGCGTTCACCATCTTCGCTCCTGCCTTGATGATGCCGCTCCACTCCGCGTCGCGCCCCACCATGAAGCCGTTCACGTCGTGGAAGAAAACCAGTGGGACCAGATTCTGGTTACAGTCCATGATGAAGCGGGCTGCCTTTTCCGCTGACTCGGTATAGATGACGCCGCCGAATTCAAGTCTCTTGTGGCCTTCGTGGTCGGTCTGCTGTGCGTGCAACTTCTGGTTGGCCACGATCCCCACCGCAAAGCCGCCGATGCGCCCGTAACCGCAGATCACGGTTTTGCCGTATTCGGGCTTGTACTCGTCAAAGCGGCTGCCGTCCACGATGCGGGCCAGAATCTCCTTCATGTCATAGGGTCGCGCCGGAGAAGAATCGTAAATGCCGTAGATTTCCTCCGCGGCCAGCGCTGGGGGTTGCGGCTTCTTGCGGTCCCAGGGAGACTGCCGCCGGTATCCCCACTTTTCGACGATGGCTCGAATGCGTGCCAGGCAGGCTTCATCATTGGGCTCGCGAAAATCGACCGTGCCGCTGATCGCCGAATGCATGGCGGCTCCACCCAGTTCATCGGCGGAGACTTTCTGTCCGATGGCTGCCTGCACCAGCGCCGGCCCGGCCAGAAAAAGCCCGCTGCCGTCGGTCATCAGCACGTGATCGCACATTACCGGCAAGTAGCCGCCTCCAGCCACGCACATGCCCATAATGGCCGCAATCTGCGAGATGCCCATAGCGGACATCACCGCATTGTTGCGGAACACACGTCCGAAGTCATCGGTATCCGGGAATACGTCTTCCTGCAACGGCAGGAACACGCCCGCCGAGTCCACCAGGTAAACGGTCGGGATACGATTCTCAATGGACATGTTCTGGGCGCGAATCACTTTCTTCGCTGTCATGGGAAAGAAAGCACCCGCCTTTACCGTGGCATCGTTGGCGATGATCATCACCAATCGCGTCTGGATGCGCCCCAGTCCTGTGATGACGCCGGCGGCCGGCGCGCCGCCCCATTCTTCATACATGCCATACGCCGCGTAGGCGCCCAACTCGAAAAATGTTCCGGGATCGACCAGCAGATTAATCCGCTCGCGCGCCGTCAGCCGTCCCTTGTTGTGCTGGCTCTCGATGGTCTTAGGCCCACCGCCCTCGCGGATTTTCTCCTCTTCGTTGCGCACCTGCGAAACCAGATCGGCGAGGAAGCGCATATTGGCTTCAAAGCGCGCCGAAGTCGGATCGACGCGCGACTCAAGGACGGTGGAACTGGAAGGCATGCCGGGATCAGCACGGTCGCTCATAGATGAATAGTCTAAAACCGTTTACGGTATAACAGCCAAGCCGGACGCGCAAACGGGTGGTTGTGCCACAACGACACTCGGAGCAGGAATGTTCAGATTGAAGATTTCAGATTCCGACCGAACACTGTCTAAGTGTTCTTCTCCAACCATCGATCCAGCCGGCATCCATCTTCCTCCAGCAGGAAGGTGCCGGTTCCGAAGCACTCGCCAAAAATGCGGTGTGACTCCGGATCGCGTGCCGCGCGCGTGATCCATTGCTTTCCCACTTGGTACTGGCTGGCCGTGAACCACCTCTGGGGCAGGACCTCGACCAGTCCTGCCTGCAGATAGATGACATAGAGCGCGAAGGCGGGTTCGTCGCGACTCTTGGCCGGGTAACTGGTTGGGACAATCAACTCGTCCACTCCGCGCAGCTCGGGTGGCACCTCAATCTTGCGCATGCCAGCCGCGAGGCCGAGCGGAACTTCAATCTCGGCAACAGGCGGCGTCGCTGCGTAGATGCGTTCGCTCGACGGTTTGAACCAGCCCGCGATTTCAGCCAGGTCGAAGACCTTGAGCTGATCAGGATCGAAGCACACGAAACGAATGCTTCGACCCTCCGGGCACCAGATTCCCAGGTGCGATGGCGGCACAAAAAAAGGGCGACAGTACGTATTCAGGGCCAGGCGCGGATTATCAGGTTCCTGCTCCAGACCCAGGGAGACCAGGTAGGCAAGCGGTCCCTGGTCGCCGTGGTGCGTCCACACGAAGCGCTGCCCGGAAGCTGGATTGACGGTGAGAAAAGTTTTCCAGTACCAGGGTGTCGGTCCTACGGTGCGCTGGAGAATATCTTTCAAGCGGGAAGTGCTGATCTCGGCCATCAACCAGCCGTGGGCACGCCGCGCGGTTTGACGTTGGACCGAATGAACTGAACGATGTCGTCCATCGCTGTCCCGGGCTGGAAAATAGCGGCCACACCGGCTTTCTTGAGATTTTCCACGTCCTGATCGGGGATGATCCCGCCCACCACGACCAACACGTCGTCCATCTTGTTCTGCTTGAGCAGGTCCATCACGCGGGGAACGATGGCGTTGTGCGCGCCGGAAAGAATCGAGAGTCCGATCACGTGAACGTCTTCCTGCAGGGCCGCATTAACGATCATCTCCGGCGTCTGCCGCAGGCCGGTGTAGATTACTTCCATGCCGGCATCGCGCAAAGCGCGGGCTATGACTTTGGCACCGCGATCGTGCCCATCGAGGCCGGGCTTGGCCACCAGCACGCGGATTTTCTGCTCTGCCACAACCTCCATTTAACCACAGAGGACGCAGAGCGGCATGGAGGAACCCCGTTTTCTTGTTCCTCGGTGATTCTCTGTGGTCTCTGTGCTCAAACGGTTTTGATGTCCAGACTCTTCCACAAATACCAGCACGCGATGGACCGGTACGGTTCCCACCGCTGTGCGATCTTCGCCATCTGCTCGGGCTTCGGCATTTTGCGTTTCTTGTAGTGCTTCTTCATCGCCATCTGGATGCCGTAATCGCCCGTGGGCAGGACGTTAGGGCGCCGTAACGTGAACATCAGGAACATGTGCGCCGTCCAAACACCAACGCCCTTGACCTGCGTCAGGTGCTTGATCACCTCGTCGTCGCTCATCTCGGGCAGACGTGAGAATTCGAGTTCGCCACGGGCGGCGCGTTGGGCCATGTCTTTCAGGTAGGACGACTTCTGCTTCGACAATCCCACCGAGCGCAACTGAGCGTCAGTCAGCCTGAGTATGCCTTCCGGCGTGACCGGATCGCCCGCTAGCGCAGCAAAGCGCTTGAAGATGGTGACCGCCGCTTTCCCGTTCAACTGCTGATAGACGATGGCTTCCGCCAGACTATGAAACTCCGGGGGTCCAAACTCCATGCGGCACGCCCCGACGCGCTCGATGATGGCCGAAAGCACAGGATCAGACTTTTTCAGATGATTGATGGCTTTGCGCATACAAATATTTCGACGCCAATCAGGTCAAAGAGGATAGCAGACCGCATGTCGTAAGCGGCAAGAACCACGTAGGGACGGCTGTCCCAGCCGTCCAGCCGAGCAACGCTCGGCCAGTTTCATCGGGCAATGCCTACGAGAGATAATGCAAGGTTGCCTTGATCAACTCAGCCGTCCCCAGGTAAGGATCGCCCGCGTCATCCCACTCCATGGAGCAGTAACCCTTGTAGCCGTGCCGCTTCATGAAGCCGAACGTTTTTGCCATATCCACATGCACAGTGATCCCCTGGCTGTTGGTTTCGGAGGACTTCACGTGCGAAATGCAATAGGCATGGCCAAACATCGCGTCAATGCCACGGTAGGCGTAATCAGGATCTTTAGCCGCGAGCGTGTTGCAGAAATCGGGCAAGGTGTGCAGCCAGGGGCTGTTCACCTTCTCAATCACCTTGATCAGGAAGAACGGATCTTCACTGACCGGATTGTCATTCTCAAGCGTGACGACAATGTTCTTCGCTGAGGCATATTCCACGACACGCGTCAGGCTCTCGGACGTACGCTCGAGATCAGGCTTCGAGTCTTTTGCTGGAGGGAGATTGGTGCGAATACTCGGCGAACCTATAGCCACGGCCACATCCACCCACTGCTTGCTGAAGGCAACAGCCTGCTCCCGTTCGGAACGATCCATCGCGTATGGACTGTGCTCGCCATCCACCGCAATGTTTACGACGGCCGCATGCGCTCGTTTGAGCGCAGCTCGAAATTGCTCAAGATATTTTGCAGTGGTCGAAGGAAAATGCCCGGTCCAGGGCTCAATCTTATTGATATCGAATTTCTCGACAACGTGAGCGGCAAAGTCTTTCAGATCAACTATCGGGTTGCCCTTTTTCTGATCAGAACCGGCGATGAATTCCCGGAAGGGATACGAGGCGATGGCGATTCGCTCCCGGGGCTGCGACGGGAATTGCAGGTTGGGGGCGGGGCTCGCGTTGGCGCGGGCCAGAGCCGGGACAAGCCACATGCCGCCCGCGGTAGCCGCACACTGCGCAAGAAATCGTCTTCGATTGGTTGGCGACAAGCGGGACAGTCTAGCACGGTTGTCCCTACGGGTTTGCGGTGACTGGCGGAAACGCGGGCGAGGGCGCCCGCGCCACACAGGTACTGCAACGTTTACTATTGACCTCATGATCACCATCGTTTCCGGCTTGCCCCGCTCGGGCACTTCTCTGATGATGCAGATGCTGGCGGCGGGTGGCATGGCCATTCTCTCCGATGGCGAGCGCCGAGCAGATGCCGACAACCCGCGAGGCTATCTGGAGTGGGAGCGCATCAAGCAGCTACCCAAAGACCCTGCCTGCATCGCCGAAGCGGAGGGCAAGGCGGTGAAAGTCATCTCCCAGCTTCTGCTTGCACTTCCTCCGGAGCACGAGTATCGCGTCATCTTCATGCAGCGGCCGTTGCCAGAGGTGATGGCTTCACAGGACGAGATGCTGCGCCGCAGAGGAAATTTCAATCCGGGTGAGGACAACACCGTGGTGACACGGGCCTTTCAGGACCACCTGTCCGACGTCTACGCCTGGCTCAACAGCAAACCTTACGTGAAGGTGAGCCGGGTGCAGTACCACGCCGCCCTGCGCGTGCCCAGGGAGACGGCAGAGAGTGTTGCGAAATTCCTGCAGGTTCCTTTGGATGTCGAGGCCATGACGCGACAAATAGACGAGACGCTGTACCGCCAGCGCCGCAAGTAGCAGTTGGTTGTGTGGCGCGGGCGCCCTCGCCCGCGAGCTGCCGGAGGACGGAGCTATAGACGGGAAAGCGAGGAAAGTGTTCTACGACTTGCCGGGTGGAAGCTGGAACCCGATCTTCCGCTTCGACGTTCCCTCCGGAGCCATAAGCTCCTTGATGGCTTCGATCAGGTCCTGAATGGCGGTGTCGGGGGTTTCCAGGCGGCGGTCCAACTCGCTTATTTCGGCGGCGAGCTGGCGGTCTTTGGCCAGCATTTCCCGCATGCGTGCGAAGGCGCGGACCACGAAGACACTCATCTCGATGGCACGCTTCGAGTTGAGCACGGTTGCGGCCATAATCGCGCCGTGCTCGGTGAAGGCATAGGGCGGGTAGCGGCGTCCGCCATGCCTCTTACTTGAGGTCGCAATTTGCGACCTCAAGATTTGGTCTTCCTTGGTGGTGATCCGAAACATGAAATCAGCGGGAAATCGTTCACGGTTACGTCGTACCTGTTCGTTCAACCGCTTGACGGGGACGCCGTAGAGTTCGGCGAGGTCGCTGTCGAGGATGACCCTGTGGTGGCGGAGGATTAGGATCCGCGATTCTACGGGTACGGCGAGCGTTGCCGGGCGTTTTGGCATTCTGAGTGAAGTCTGAGGTCGCAATTTGCGCCCTCAGAATTTGTGTGGTGTCCCGTTTGAGGTCACAATTTGCAACCTCAAACAATCATACCTTGGCGTCTCTCGGAAAGGCTCAGGCGAAGTTGCTGGGACACGCGGGCGAGGGCGCCCGCGCCACACCACCACTAGGTAATGCTCACTTCGGTGTAGGTGCCAAATACGTCGCGGAGGGCTTCGCAGATTTCGCCTATCGTCGCGTAGGCGCGGACAGCGTCCACGATGTAGGGCATAGTATTGGCGGAGGAGATGTCGCCGTTTGCGGGTGATCCGGGTTCCTGCACTGCGGCTCTCTTTAAGGCTTCGAGGCGCCGGGTTACCTCCTCGCTTGATCGGCGGGCACGTAAGGCTTTCAGCTTGGCCGTCTGCTGACGGGCAACGGTTTCGTCGATGTACAGGGTGTGGGGCGGTTCTTCTTCGATCACAAACTCGTTCACGCCCACGATGATCTTTTCTTTCGCTTCCGCGGCACGCTGGTACTGGTAGGAAGCCTCCGCGACCTCTTTCTGCGGATAGCCGCGCTCGATTGCCTTGACCATGCCGCCCATGGCATCTAGCTTGGTGAAATAGTCGAGTGCGCCTTTCTCCATTTCGAGCGTTAAGGTTTCGAGGAAGTACGACCCGCCAAGGGGATCGACCGTTTGCGTGACGCCGGATTCGTAGGCGATGATCTGCTGGGTGCGCAGGGCGATGCGGGCGGCTTCTTCAGTCGGTAGAGCCAGCGCTTCGTCGTAGGAATCGGTGTGCAGCGACTGCGTGCCCCCCAGGACCGCGGCCATCGCCTGCAGGGCCACACGCGCGATGTTGTTCATCGGTTGTTGCGCCGGTAGGGAGACCCCGGCCGTCTGGGTGTGGAAGCGAAGCAGCCAGCTGCGCTGGTTCTTGGCGTTGAAACGGTCTTTCATCACCCGATACCAGATCTTGCGGGCAGCCCGGTACTTCGCAATTTCTTCGAAGAAGTCGTTGTGGGCGTTGAAGAAAAAACTTAGCCGTGGGCCGAAGTCGTCCACATCGAGCCCGCGCCGTTGCGCCCACTCCACGTATTCGACCCCGTCATACAGAGTGAATGCCAGTTCCTGCAGGGCAGTGGAGCCCGCCTCGCGGATGTGGTATCCACTGATCGAAATCGTGTTGAAGCGCGGTGTGAACTTCGAACCAAACTCGAAGGTGTCCACCACCAGCCGCATCGAAGGTGCCGGCGGATAAATGTATTCCTTCTGCGCTATGTATTCCTTGAGGATGTCGTTCTGGAGCGTGCCGGAAATCTTCTTCCAGTCCGCGCCCTGCTTTTCCGCCACCACGAGATACATGGCCCACAGCACCGAGGCGGGCGAGTTGATGGTCATCGAGACGGTCGTCTTCTCCAGATCGATTCCGCCAAAGAGAATCTCCATGTCTTCGAGCGAGTCAATGGCAACGCCGCACTTGCCGACTTCACCTTCGCTGGCCGGATGATCGGAGTCATAGCCCATGAGGGTGGGCAAGTCGAAAGCCACAGAGAGCCCGCTGCCGCCATGCTCTAAGAGATATTTGTAGCGTTGGTTGGTTTCTTCCGGCGAGGCGAAGCCGGAGAACTGGCGCATGGTGAAAAGTTTGCCGCGGTATCCGCTGGCGTGAATGCCGCGGGTGAATGGAGGCTGCCCGGGAAAGCCCAGGTATTTCTCCGCGCTCCAGTCTTCGGGAAGATCGGCCTGGGTATAGAGCCGCCGAACCGGCGTGCCGGAAATCGTCGTGAAGCGGGCATGGCCGTGCTGATCAAGATTTACCCCCGTCGGGGCGCCAACCGGCTTCTCAGGGGCCTTTTCCAGAGTTGGCAAAAGGGTTCTTTCCGCCCAATCCTTTTCACTTTGGGAGGGATGGCGTCCCTCGAACACGTCTGCGATTGGGTTTTCCGCGACTTGCGGCTTGGGATGTTTCTGCTCGGGCATGTGGACCCCGTCTGGGCTCGATCATAGAAGAGCAGGGGGCGGCGGGCAAGGCACCAACGTAAGTGGGAGCCGGCTACGGAGAGCCTCCGAGGGTGGAGCTAGAGCCCGCATGATCTTGGACGGCTTGCGAGTCGCTAATGCGGCGTTCTTCCACGTGGTTCCAAGGATCTTCCAGGTCTGTCAAAGTGCCGCTCGTCAACCCGGTTGGCGTTGTTGGTGAGTTTTTCGCACGTTGTCAGTCCGGAAGGCGTATTGAAGGGGAGAATCTAAGTCCTTGCCGCGGGACCACGAGCGGGACGCCGCGCGCCTGCATTGCTATGGTCCTACCACCGGCGGGGTGGGTGGGCCTTCGTCATCTTTGTCTGGAGTGGGCGGGTTGGGGGCGGGCATTTGCTCAGCTGGATGCGCGACAGACGGCGCTGCAGTCCAATTGCCGCTGTCCCCCAAAGCTCTAGTTGGTACCGTTGCCCCGGAGGCCCTTCGCAGTTCCCGCAGAATCTCCTGGCGCTCGTGGCCGGAATACTCGCGGGCGAAGCGCGTAAGCGCTTCGGTCAGGATGTCGTGGTGGTGCAGCGACTCCAGACCCGGCTCGCGCGTGATGTTCAGCCACAGGCGGTGTACCAGGTGGACATCCTCGGTCTTCAGCGAAGGCGTGTGGGGACCGATGTGGAAAGTGTCTACCCGGAGGTCGGGATAGACGACTTGAAAAATGAACTGTCGCTTGGGCTCGGGCATCGCCTCCCAGGCGTGGCCCAGGTAGAAAGCCTGCTCCTGGGCAGTCATTTTGCTGGAGAGGCCCGAGACCACCGCCGATGCTTCCAGGTTATTTGCGGTCTGCACGATGGCCGACCAGGGGTCCCGGGCTGGCACCACCAGTAGCGAAACGTGTTTACCGAAACCTTCGGCGATGGATACTGCCCGGGTAAACAGTTGTTGCTCGTAGTCGCTGAAGATCTGCTCGGTGGAAAGATCGTAGGCGGCGGTGCCGAACTGGCTCACGCGGGCCGACATCACTACGATGTCCTGCTCCTGGGTGTCGATGCGCTCCAGCGCCCACTTCAGGTGGTTCAGCGTGTTGTAGTCGCGGACCGTGACCATCACGTTGCCGGGACGAATCCCCAGTCCGGAGCGCTCCACCGTGTCGCGTTGCAGCAACTGGAAGTGTTCCTTCATGTGCTGTTCCGCCAGGGCGTGTTTGCTTCGGTTCACGCGCTCGGAAACCGTGAAGATGAGGAAAAAGCCGGCGGCAAAAGAGACGCCCGCAACCGTAGCGATCGATTTGGTGAAAAGATTCACGATGGCGGTTGAGAAAAGAACCAGGAACACCGAGGCCAGGCCGACAGGAATCTCGTGGCCGGCAACGGTGATGTTGGGCGGAACTTTCCACCCACGTTCGCCCTTGTACTTGATGCGCAGCACCAGCATGGCCAGGCTGTTGAAGGTGAAGCTCCAGATCACGCCGAAGGCGTAAGCTTCGCCCAGCAGATACACGTTGCCACGGCTGACCAGGATGGTGAAAAGCTGGAGAAACACCACCAGGTTGACGATCCGGTAGGTCGTGCCGAATCGAGTGTGCGGTTGCCGGAACCAGTCGGTGAGAACGCCATCTTCCGAAATGCGGTTTAAGACTCCGTTGGAGCCTATGATCGCCGTGTTAACCGCGCCCGACAGGATCAGGAAGCCCACCACTACGACAAAGGCCCTGAAAAACAGTTTAAGCAGCAGCGGTCCGTACTGATACATGGCGAGACCGGCGATCAGGTTGTCCTTGTAAACCGGTATCCGCACCGAGTCCGGAATGATCATCACAAACAGCAAGGCTGTCAGCCCGGTGAACACGAAGCTGTAAATGGCAATGATGATGGCGGCGCGCTTCAGGTTTTTAAGCTTGGGGTGGGCCAGTTCACGATTGACCTGGGCCAGCGATTCCTCGCCGCTCATGGCCAGCACGGAGTGGCCGAAGGCGATCAGGATGCCAAGGATGCCGAACTTGCGGGCCAGATCCTGGGCCAGGTCGGTGTGCTTCATGAAGCCTAACGCGTCCGAGCTGAATTTCAGGTTGTCGCCGGTGGGCAGCGGCACTGCCTGGAATCCCTGTTTGAGAAGGGTCAAGGCAGACCAGCCCAACAGGATCACCACCATCACCGTTGTGATCTGCATTACTCGCAGGGCTTTTTCGCTGGATTCCTGAATCCCCTTGGTGTTCTGCCACCAGAAGTACATGGTCACGGCTACGGCGAATACTACGGAAGTCCAATTGACGTCTACGTGGGGGGTCCCGTGAAATATGCCGTGCATGGCTCGTGGAATCCAGCCATGGGAATCGGCGGTGGCGAAGGAGTCGTTGATTAATCCCGCGATGTATTGACCCGCCGAAACGCCCGAGATGGGGCCGGTGAGGATGTAATCGAACATCAGGGCTGAAACGCTGACCTTGGCCAGGGTTCCGCCCAGCGCCTCCTTCACCACGCGGTACACACCTCCGCGCACGAACATGGAGCAACTCTCCACGTAGACGGCGCGAACCGCGAACGAGAACAGCATGACTCCCACGATGAACCAGGGAGCTGATTTTCCGACGGCCTGCTCCGCGATGCCGGCGGCATAAAATGCCGAGGAGCCCAGGTCGTTCAAAACGATGGCAGCCGCCCGCCAGTACGAAATGAACGTCAGCATTACCGACGTCGCAACCACGATGCGAACGCGATTAGCGATTGAGCCAGCGGGTTGTGGAGGAGATGCCATTGCCGAGGCGGGCTAGTTGATAGGCAAACCGGGGTCGTCAGGATCCAGCGGTGTCTCGATAACCCGGGCAACGCCCTGGATCAGCACAAACGCCGAGCCGGGTACTCCTACGGTGCATAGGAACTTTAGCAGAAGAATTCTATCCCTTAGGAGAGACCCCATACGCGTCACTAATGGTAGCCCATAGGCGGGATGTGGCATAGGCGGAAAAAGTGAATATGTCCAATCGGTGGCGCGCGGCCCGCGGCATGTTTGGTGCGAGCGCCCATTTGTTATGCTTGCCCAATGTGGCAGATGCATCGGAGCGCCTGGCTGCTGGTCTTGCTCGCAGCCGGTTTGCAGATTGTGATTTTCCCTTTGCCCGATCTGTATTTTTTGTGCTGGGCTGCCGTCGCTCCGCTGCTGATTGCGCTCCTGCGGACACGAGAGCCGGATACACTGCAGCTTCGCGCGGGAGTCAAACTGCTGCCGGCCAGGCCGGGTCAAGCTTTTCTTCTCGCCTACTGCTGCGGCATTCTATGGTACGCGGGGACCTGCTACTGGATCTATGACACCATGCGGCAGTACGGCGGGGTGGGCGCGGCTGCCGCCCTCGGGATGCTGATTCTATTCTGCCTCTATCTCGCACTGTACCACGGCGTATTCGGTTTGTTGATCAGCCTGCTGGCGAATGGCGGCAGGGTCTCGCGGGTGGCCGGTCCTCAAGCCGGCCGGGCCGATGCCGCGGGAACAAATCCCTCCAGCCGTTGGGCTCTTCTCCTGGCCCCGTTTGTCTGGGTGACGGTGGAGCTGGCCCGCACCCGCATCACTGGATTTCCCTGGGACCTGTTGGGGATCACGCAGGTGGACAACATTCCGCTTGCCCGCATTTCCACTTTCACCGGCGTGTACGGCCTGTCTTTGGAGATCTTGATCGTCAATACCGCGCTGGCTGCCGCTTTCGTTATTCACGCGGAGAGAGGCCAACGCGGCAAACGCAAGCCACTCCTGCTTGCGACGATCGCAGCTGTCGTTGTGCTGCAAGCCGGAAGATGGATCAGTCCGCCACCTCTGCCCGCCGATCATACCGCTCGGCTGGTGCAGCAGAACATCCCGGTCTTGCAGGGTGGCGAGTGGACTAAAGAATATTTCGAGGGCACCTTACGCGATTTGACCTGGGTCAGTCTGAATAGTCCCGTTCAGGATCAATCTAATTCGGGTTCTTCTTCAGTTTCGCTTCCTCACCCGGATCTGATCGTCTGGCCCGAGTCCCCCGCGCCGTTCTACACCACCGATCCCACCTTCCGGGAGACTGTCAACAACATCGCTCGCGAAGCGCAAACCTGGATGCTGGTCGGCAGCCTGGGGATTCGCAACGCGGGCGAGACGGCGGAACGCGCTACCCAGCTCTACAACTCCGCCAGCCTGGTCAGTCCGGCAGGCGAGTGGGTCGGCCGCTACGACAAGATGCACCTGGTTCCGTTCGGCGAGTATGTTCCTTTCAAGCGCTTGTTTGCCTTTGCCGGTGGCCTGACCAAGGAGGTTGGGGATTTTTCGCCCGGCGGCTCGCGAACGCCGCTTCAGGCCGGAGGCAAGCTTGGCGTCTTCATCTGCTATGAATCCATCTTCCCGGATGAAGTCCGGCAGCTGGCTGACAACGGAGCGCAGGTTTTTGTGAACATCTCCAACGATGGCTGGTACGGCGACAGCGGCGCTTACGCGCAGCATCTGAAACAGGCCCGCATGCGCGCCGTGGAAAACAATCGCTGGTTGCTGCGCGATACCAACACCGGCGCCACGGCATCGATAGATCCTTACGGGCGAGTTGTGTTCACGATCCCACGCAAGATACGGGCCGCTCTTGAGGCCCACTATGCCCTCACCAACGTAACCACGTTCTACACCCGTCACGGCGACTGGTTTGCTTACCTGTGTGCGATAATTTCTTTAGCAGGACTCATTCTGCGTTTCCTATTTCGCGGCAGGATCGAATCATAACTATGCTTGAAGAACTTGAACAGGAATACTCGGTTCTGAAGGACCAGGTCCGTGATCTCCGGGAGTACCTTTGACGCAGGCAAGCTGCGTGAGCAGCTAGCCGAAATCGACAAGCAGGCTGCTGACCCGAGCCTTTGGTCGAATCCACAAAAGTCTCAGCAGGTCATGCGTCAGAAAAAACGACTGGAGAATGTGTTGGCGACCGAGGCAGACCTGGTGCGCCGGAGCGAAGACATATCCGCCTATTTCGACCTGGGCCGCGAGGGCGAGAACGTTGAAGCCGACCTGCGGCGCGAGATTGACGCGCTGCGCAATCTGGTCGATCGCCTGGAAACCGAAAGCCTGCTCTCTGGCGAAAACGACGCCCGCAACGCGATCGTGACTATCCATCCCGGGGCGGGCGGCAC
>JBGQIG010000039.1:0-12961 GCA_041498365.1 Terriglobia bacterium
CCTGGTGAACGAAATCCAGGAAGTCTACCGGCTGCAGGGTGTGAACATCTCAGACAAGCACATCGAAGTGATCGTCCGGCAAATGATGCGCTGGGTGAAGGTCGACGACGTCGGCGACACCGGGTTCCTGCTGGAACAGCAAGTGGACAAGTTCCGCTTCCGCGAGGAGAACGAGCGCATCATAAGAGACGGTGGCAAACCAGCCACTGGACGGCCGTTGCTGCTGGGGATCACCAAGGCGTCGCTCTCGACCGAGTCGTTTATCTCGGCCGCGTCGTTACAGGAGACCACGCGGGTGCTGACGGAAGCATCCATTCAGGGTGCGGTGGACCACCTGCGCGGGCTGAAGGAGAACGTCATCGTGGGACGGCTCATCCCGGCCGGCACCGGCATGGAGTACTACCGCAACGTACGGCTCTCGCCGGAGATGGAGGAGGCGGCGGCCAAGGTGCAAGAAGAGGTGTCGCAAGCCTACGAGGAAGCCGAGCGCGCGCTCGAGCTGATGCGTACGGAGGGCGAGACCGAGGAACTGACGGCCGAGTAATTGTCAGGAAGATCGCAGGGGCGGCCCAGCCGTTCCTGCGTTTTTCCCAGCATGCTTTCTCGAGTTCTGCGTCCTTGAGTTCCCCATGCACGCCAACCCACAACGATTGCACGATCAGGAACGTAGCAGCACTTCGCAGTTGCATGCGATGCCCCGGCGCAATACTCTGGGGCCACTGATGCTGCGTTTCCTGCGCCTGCTTCGCCTAGCCTTTTGGCGAGCGTTTCAGCATGACGCGTTCGCCACCGCCAAAGCCGCGGCGTATTCTTCCATCCTCACTTTTTTCCCCACCCTGCTGCTCATCGGATCGGTGCTCGCCACCTCGCGCAAGACCGAGGCCTACCTGAAGGAAATTTCCTACGCGCTGGGCAAAATTCTCCCCGCGGGAAGCGCTACCGCGCTGGCATATCTGCGAGGCACCACGACGCGTTCGGTGGGGGTGTTAATCACAGCTTCGCTGATCACGCTGTGGACCGGGTCCGGCGTGATGATCTCGTGGATGGAAGGGTTTCGCCGCTCCTACGAGTTGCCCAAGAGCTGGGGTCTGGCGAAGGAGCGGCTGATCGCGTTTTCGCTGGTTATTCTTGCCGGTGTCCCGCTGACCTTCGCCACCGTACTGGTCGCCTTCGGCAATCGCATCGAAACTCAAATCCTGTTTCAACTCGGGCATGAGTTCGGATTTTTCATCCTCTTGATGTGGACTGCCATCCGCTGGCTGATTGCCGGGCTCACCAGCATAGCGGTCATTGCGCTCATCTATCACAACGCAGTGCCGCGCACCCAACCCTGGCATAGCGTGTTGCCGGGCGCCACCCTGGCTACTGCGCTGTGGTTCGCGGCTACGGCCGTGTTTGGCTGGTATTTGCAGCGCTACGCCGACTACAGCATCCTCTATGGATCCCTGGGTGTGGGCATCGCTTTGCTGGTGTGGATGTACATGACTTCGCTGGCGGTTCTGGTGGGGGCGGAGTTCAACGCCATGCTCTTCCCGCGGGCCCGGCTGGGGATCGAACTGATCGAGAGCAATGCGCACCTGAGAAACCGGTAGCAGGTCAATGTAGGCGTGAGCGTCCCTTCGACTTCGCTCAGGACAGGCCCGCTCGTGCGGGCTTGAATCCGATGTTGGCGAGACACGCCGCTACATGATTTCCCGGTCGAATGGCGGGAAGACACGCCGAAGAGTTCTCGGTTCACGTCGCTGCAAGCTGATAAGGAACGGGTCACATCGTGGTTACAGCGAACGAATTTAACGCTGCGGAAGACATAATTCCGATCGTCAGGAGTGAGGTCGCACGAGCGGGACGCTCGCGCCTACATTGAAATGGGTATGGGGAGAACTTGAAAGCAGGCAAGCCGGATCTTGTTTCTGGAGACCTCTCCGCGGACCTCACCGTCGCGGCCACCCGCCGCGCCAAGATCATTTGCACCATCGGTCCCTCGTGCAATACCGAACCCAGGTTGCGGGAGATGATGCGGCTGGGCATGGATGTGGCCCGGCTGAACTTCTCGCACGGCAGCCATCCCGAGCACGCACGCAATATCGACGGTCTGCGCCGCGCAGCTAAACAGGAAAACCGCACCATCTGCATTCTGCAGGATCTGCAGGGCCCCAAAATACGCACGGGACGGCTCAAAGGGCACCAGCCGGTGGCGCTGAAGACCGGCTCTCAGGTCACCATCACGCCCCGCGACGTGGCCGGAAGCGCGAGCCTGATCTCGACCACGTTTAAGGGACTGGCGCAGGAGGTGCGGCCGGACTCGCGCATTTTGCTCTCCGACGGCTTGATCGAATTGCGAGTAGCGCAGGTGCGCGGCGGCGATGTGGAATGCGAAGTGGTCAATGGCGGCCTGCTGGCCGAGCACCAGGGTATCAACTTGCCGGGAGCCGCGCTCTCCATTCCCGCGCTCACCGCCAAAGACCGCGCTGATCTTGAGTTTGGGCTGAAGCATGGCGTGGACCTGGTGGCCCTGTCGTTCGTGCGCTCGGCGGCCGACGTCCGCAGCGTGAAGCAGATCATCGCCACGCGGGGCCGCGATGTGCCCGTGATCGCCAAGCTGGAAAAGCCCCAGGCGCTGAAGCATCTGGAAGAGATTTTCGAGGCGGCGGATGGAGTGATGGTGGCGCGGGGAGATCTGGGCGTGGAAATGCCGGCGGAGAAAGTGCCGGTGATACAGAAGTATGTCATCCGGCGCTCCGCCGATTGGCGTAAACCGGTGATCATCGCTACCCAGATGCTGGAATCCATGATCGAAAACCCGCGGCCCACGCGTGCCGAAGCCAGTGATGTTGCGAATGCGGTCTTCGACGGCACCGATGCCGTGATGTTGTCGGCCGAGACGGCCACTGGCCTTTATCCCCGGGAAGCTGTGGCTATGATGGCCAGGATCGTGGTGGAAGCGGAGAGCAATATGGCGGAGTTTACCCAGCCGCGGCGCCGCCAGCAGCGCCGCCTGTCGATCGCGGAGGCCATTTGCGAATCCATCGCCCACGCCGCCGAAGATCTGCACATGGGGGCGATCGCAGTATTCACGGAGTCCGGAAATACCGCCCTTCTGATCTCCAAATATCGCCCGCAGGCCGAAATCTATGCCTTCTGCCGCGCGCTGCCGGTGTGCAATCGGCTGAACCTTTTGTGGGGCGTGCAGCCGGTGGTGCGCCATCAGGCGCTTACGGCGGAAGAAATGTTGTCCGCCGCCGAGCAGGAATTGCTGCGTCGCGGCCGCATCAAGACGGGGGACGTGCTGGGCGTGGTGGCGGGCACCCAAATGGCGTCCGGGTCTACCAACTTCATGCGCCTGCATGTTGTCACTGCGGAAGAGGAGCGTGGAATTTCCAGGCGGAGGGGGCGTGGCAAGAAAAGTGGAAAAAGCAAGGATTCCACGGGCTGCTGAAAGACTCTGGTTTTGGGTGGAGCAGGGCCCTGGCCCTGCAATGAGCGCTTTCAAATGTGTGAGGGCTTCAGCCCCTGCTCTTAATTGCCTACTTTTTCAGCATCCTGTTTCCAGTCATGCCGTTCGTCGCTGAAGACTCCGGATTCAGCCGCTGCGATGCGCGCTGGAGAGATGGCCGTGAATTTTAAGAAGACCAGTTGCTAGTTGCTGGTTCTCCGTTGTCAGTTGGGTTATTGCCTATTTCGATGCTTAGCTCCAATTCTTGACCTTCCATGACGTCCGCGGTTCAAGCGTATAACGACGCGTCGGCTGGCGTGCCGGTTCGAGGATATATTCATCTTCCCGAACAGTTCGCCGGAGATGGGTTTGTGCTAACGCATGGGGCGGGCTCAAATTCCAATGCCCCGCTCTTGATCGCGCTGGGTGGTGCATTTGCCAATGCTGGTTTCAGGGTGCTGCGTTGCGATCTGCCGTTTCGGCAGAATCGTTCTTTTGGTCCGCCCAGGCCAGGGGACGCCGAACGTAACCGCGAGGGGCTCAGGAACGCGATTACTGCTATGCGGAAACTGGACTGCGGGCGGATCTTTTTGGGCGGGCATTCCTATGGCGGACGGCAAGGGACGATGCTGTGCGCCGCAGAGCCCGATCTCGCGGCTGGGCTGCTGCTGCTCTCTTATCCACTGCATCCGCCGCGCAAGCCGGCGCAGCTTCGCGTGCAGCATCTGCCACAGTTGCATGTGCCTGCACTCTTTGTGCATGGGACGCGGGATGATTTTGGAACCATCGAGGAGATGGAGTCGGCGTTGAAGCTGATTCCGGCAAAGACGCAACTGCTGAGAGTGGACGGGGCGGGGCACGATTTAGGGTTCAAGGGGAAGGCGGTGCGGGACGGGTTGGCTGGGGCGGTGGTGGCGGCATTTCGGGAGTTATTCGGAGAGTAGCTCAGGGTTTCTTGCCGATCCTGCACGAGCGGGGACGCTCGCGCCTACATTACTAATTGACCCAGCCGGATTTTGAGCCGCCGTTTTTCTTTTCTTCATCCGGGGGGATGTAGTTGCCCTGTTCGTCGAATTCGACGGTCCGGTTGTGCTTGCGCATGTAGACTTCAAACTTCCGGGCTGCCCGGCGCCGCTTCCAGCGGTAGTATTGGTTGCGGAGACCATAGTAGCGCTCTGACATCCCCAACCGAGGGACGCCGGTGCGCGGCACGAACTTCACATAAATGTAGCCGAAGAACAGACCTCCCAGATGGGCTACATAAGCGACGTTGCCACCGCCCTGGATGGCAAAGGCAAGAGTCACGACGATCAGAATAGCGACGAAGTACTTGGCCTTGAGCGCGACAGGGAACGGAATCATCAGGATTTCGTTCTCGCCGAAGACGACTCCGAAAGCGATGAGAATCGCAAAGACACCGCCGGAAGCACCTACAGTGATGGAATCGGGACGACCCAGGACATCGGCAAAAGATAGAGCAACGGTGGTTAATGCCGCACCGATGACGCCAAAAGAGAACAACTCCAGGAAACGGCGCGTGCCCCATGAACCCTCGAAGGCCGAGCCAAACATCCAGATGCCGATCATATTGCCAAACCAGTGCCAGAATTGGAAGTGAAGGAAGGCATAGGTCACAAGCTGCCAAATTGCTCCGTGGATTACTGCCCGGGGCTCCAGGGCCAGGTGGTCACGCACCCACCGGAAGACATCCGGCATGGTCAACAAGAACAATTCCATCAGAAGAAAGATTGCGGTGTTGATCGCCAGCAGCCAGGTCACGGCGCGGGTGAACGGCGGCAGGCTTAACGTCATTTCTCGGCTTCGCACCACGACTGGCTCCGATCCCTGGTTGTAGGTCAGTGTTGCAGCTACTACTTTCTCATCTTTCGGGCTGAGGTACCACCGCCAGGCTCGGATGCCCTTCGGGACCGACTGCCCGTATCGCGAAGATCACATTATCCTTCGATAGTGGCAGAGTGGCGCGAGTTACATTTCCAACCGCCTGCTTGTGTTCCCATTCCGGGCTGGTAGTGCCGCGCCAGAGGACTTCGTATGAAGCCGCCCCCTGCGAGGCCTCCCAGGTAAGGGTCGAACTGTTTTCCAGCTCTTTGGTTTGCAGACGAACTTTGGCCGGTGGAGCGGGAGCGGAGGCCAGCGAGGCGAGAGCTGCGGCATTGACCCGCGCCACACTTGCCACATAGTCGAAATTGACGAACCTGGGCAGATCCCCATATTCGATGCCATTTTCGGTGCGAACGTTCTGGTGCTGGTGGTTGTAGTCCTCGCGGTACTCGGTAAAGCGGACCGCAGCATAGCCCTGCTGGTTGAACGAAATGTGGTCCCCACCGCGCAGATAGCGGTCCAGGCGGAACACCAGCAAGGGCTTGACCCCGGTCTGGTAGGTTTGGCCGACTTCGGCGATGTAGCGTGCGAGCTGACGGGATGGAGAGTCGCTCTCGCCACCCAGATTGCGAACCAGGCGCAGTTGGACATCGGTGGCGGCAAGCGGTACGCCCTCGGAGAAAACACGCACCAGGCCCGCATCCTGCTGCGGACTGCGATCTCCACCCACGATGTCGTTGTTGAGCGCAGCTTCGATATTCCAACCCTGGTCTTTCGCCATCTTGGCGAAATGCTGGCTGCCATTCAGTCCCTGCTCTTCCCCGGCCACGGTCAGGAAAATGATGGTTGCAGGGAATCTAAGCCGGCTGAGGACGCGGGCGCACTCCAGACTGACGGCCGTGCCGCTGCCATCGTCGTTGGCGCCAGGAGCACCACCGCTGACGTCCAGAGTATCGCTGTTACGCGAATCGTAATGGCCGGTGACCAGCACGATGCGCCGCGAGCTTTCCGGATCCGTGCCCTTCAGGACTGCATAAACATTGGTGATCAGGGTGGGCTTGGGAATCCGGTCGGCAGGGCTTTCAGTAAAGCTGTCGGTCCCGACCTCGAGGCATCCGCCACAATCGCGGGAATAGCGCTCGAATTCGTCTTTGATCCATTCCCGCGCCGCGCCGATGCCGTGGCCGGCCTTGATGGAATCGGGGTCCTGGGCCGAGAGCGTCAGCCGGGTCTGGAAACTTACCAGCTTCCCGATATTGACCTGAATCCGTTGCGCCGAGACCTGCATCAAAGCGGCGGAGATCTTTGGGTCGACCGGTATTCTGTCATCGCCCGGGGACGTTGCTCGCAGTACTGTGCGGTAGAGTACGGACGTCAGGACGGCTACGAGCAACGCGAAAATCAGGGAAGTTTTGGAACGAAACATGATGTCCACAGGGTAAGCTTGTGACGCACACTTTGCCGGGAGCCCAGCTACTTGACCTCTAGCCCCGGAAGAAACTAAATATTAACAGGAGCACTCTTAACAGCGCGGAGGCCATCATGATTTATTGTCCAGAATGCGAGACCAATCTCGATATTGATGAGGACGAAGTTGAAGAAGGCGAAATCGTTTCCTGTCCGGAGTGCGGCAGCGATTTCGAGGTGGTCACGGTAAGCCCCATCGAGTTGAAGCCAGTCGAAGAGGAAGTAATCGACGAGGAAGAAATGGAGGAAATGGGGGACGGTGACGATTCCTAGGCGGTCCTGCAAGCCGGTATCTCCCACGTTGATCAGCCTTAGACTCGTGATCGTCGCGCTCTGCCTCATCGCCACTCAGGTATCTACCAGCCAGGCCGCACCCGCGGACAAGAAACAAAGCAAACACGACAAGCCTTACGCGCTCATTTTCGGAACCGTCTGGGGGCCCGACGATCACCCCTTGTACGGGGTGAGAGTGAAGATCCGCCGCGCCGACCAGAAGAAAGCGCACTGGGAACAGTATTCCGATCACCATGGAGAGTTCGCCCAGCGGGTGCCGCCGGGCCCGTCGGACTATCTAGTCTGGGCCGATTTGAAGGCCTATAAGTCTATTAGTGGCAAAGAGTTACGCCAGGACGGAGAGGTCAAAGTCCACATCGAGAATGACGAGCGCGAAGATGTCGGTTTGCATCTAAAGTAGCAGGGGCTCGTGAGTGTTCGGGGGAGGAACCGCATGAAAAAGCACCGTGTTGTGGCTCTGATGATCCTCTTGACGGGGTTTGCCATGGACAGCCTGCCGTCTTATGCCAAGGACAAGAGTGGCGACTCGGGACGCCTGTTAACCGGAAGAGTGGTTGACAAGGAGGACGCTCCTCTTCCCGGTGCGGTGGTTTATCTCGCCAATACGCGCACCCGGGCGGTGAAGACCTTTATCGTGGGGCAGGATGGAATGTACCGCTTTCCGGCCCTATCGCCCAACGTGGACTACGAAGTTTACGCCCAGTACAAGGACCGCAAGAGCGACACCAAAACGGTGAGCCAGTTCGACACTCGCGCGCAGGTAAATATCAATTTGCGGATTGACACGAAATGATTGTGTGGGCGCGGGCGCCCGCGCCGCGAAATGTTGGAGCAATGGGCCCTTGCAGAGAGAGCCAAGCAGACGCCGGTTACTGAGGCCCGAGACGCTTAAGAAACTCCTTACGGCGCTTTCAAGGATGCAGTTCGCGGGCGAGGGCGCCCGCGCCACACTGAATTTCAGTTGTTCTCACCGCCGGCGCGCTTCCAGGTGATCAAGTCGCCGATGGTGGAGCCGCCCGTGGTGCTTGAAACTGGCTGCTTGTAGGCCTCGACTTCGGAACGTGAGGCCTCCTCGCCTACCGCCTTGATGCTGAGGCCGACCTTCTTTTCTTCCGGATTCATCTTGATGATCTTGAAGTCGTGCTCGCGGCCGGGCTCGAGAGTCATGGGTTGGCCGTTTCCATCCACGGCTTCGCTGTTGTGACAGAGACCTTCTATGCCTTCGGCAATCTCGACGAATGCGCCGAAAGTGGCTACCCGCAGGACTTTCCCGTGCAGCACGTCGCCTACGTGATGTTGGGCGAAGAAGGTCTCCCACACATCTGGCTGGAGTTGTTTCACGCCGAGCGAAAGCCGGCGCTTGTCGGGTTCGATCGCGAGCACGACGGCTTTTACGCGGTCGCCCTTCTTCAACACTTCCGACGGATGCTTCACGCGCTTGGTCCAGCTCAGATTGCTGACGTGAACCAGCCCATCAATGCCCTCTTCAATCTCGATGAAGGCGCCGAAGTCTGTCAGATTGCGGACCCGCCCTTCAACTGTCGCGCCCACCGGATACTTGTCATGCAGAGCGTCCCAGGGATTGGGTGCCAGCTGCCGCATGCCCAGTGAAATACGCCGTTCCTGCGGGTTTACGCTCAGCACTACGCAATCGACCTGGTCGCCGACGTTTACCAGCTTGGAGGGGTGCTTGATGCGCTTGGACCAGGTCATCTCGCTGACGTGGACCAGACCCTCGATGCCCTGCTCCAACTCGACGAATGCGCCGTAGTCGGTGACGCTGATGACGCGTCCACTGACATGAGCGCTCACCGGATAGCGGTGCGAGGCATCCAGCCAGGGGTCGGGCGTGAGCTGCTTGAATCCCAGCGAGACGCGCTGCTTGTCCTTGTCGAACTTAAGCACCTTTACCTGGATCTGGTCGCCCACGTTGACCAGGTCACGAGGATGAGTGAGGCGGCCCCACGACATGTCCGTGATGTGCAACAGGCCATCAATTCCACCCAGGTCGACGAAAGCGCCGTACTCGGTCAGGTTTTTCACCACTCCAGTCAGCACCGCGCCTTCTTCCAGGTGCTCCAGCGTCTTGCCTTTTTTCTCGTTCTGCTCCTCTTCCAGCAACTGTTTGCGGGAAACCACGATGTTGCCGCGTTTCTTGTTGAGCTTGATGACCGCAACTTCGATGGTTTCGCCTTTCAGAACATCCAGATTGCGCAAGGGGCGCAAGTCCGCCTGCGAGCCTGGCAGGAACGCCTGGGCGCCCAGAATATCGACGGTGAGGCCGCCCTTAATGCGATCGACGACCACCGCTTTGATCGGCTTCTTCTCGTTGTGCGCCTTTTCAATCTCGTCCCAGGCGCGCAGGCGCTGCGCTTTCTGGTGGGAGAGATTGATGTAGCCTTCCTCGGTCTCACCCTTGTCGCGCATGACGTCAATTTCGTCGCCGGGCTGGAAGCGGGGCTTGCCAGAGTGGTCCATCACTTCGGCGAGAGGCAGCATGCCTTCGGACTTGGCGCCGATGTCGACCACCACGTGGGTGGCGGTGATCTTCAGCACCGTACCCTTGATGACGTTATCCTCGCGGGCGGCCTCTTCGCTCTCCGTCGTGAAACTCTCGAGCGCGGAGGCGAAGTCTTCGCTGGTTGAGGGTGATTTTTCGTCCAGATGCTGAGCGGATTCAGTGTGCGCAGGCTGGGGTGACTGGGACGAGACGCTGTCTAAGGTCGAGCCCTCCGAGGAGGCCGCGGGGGGCTCAGCTACTGAGCTCGAAGTCGCGGAATCCAGGTTGCGGGCAGTGTTGTCGTCAAACAAGGTGATGGCCTCTCTGCGGTGTTTACCTCGCACGCGGGTGCGGGGACGGATGCGGGGCAGTTTAGCGGACGGCTGGCGTGAGTCTTAGGTTGTGTTGAGCCCGCCCTGGCGGACGGACTTGGACAATCCCAGCGGTCGGACGTCTCTAAAAAGCAAACCCGCGTCCAAAGGGAACTCTTCGACTATAGCAACCGCTTCCGAACAGTGTCAAACAGCAAAACTGAGGCGAATCTGGCAGCCAAAGTCATGTAGGCGCGAGCGTCCCGCTCGTGCTCCCTGGTCCCTGCACTCTCAGTCCTTTCCTGGATGCATCCTTTCCTGGATGCATTGCCACTACCCTGCACGAGCGGGACGCTCGCGCCTACATTGGCACATCTGCTACTCTGCCCTGCCATGGACTATCTTTGGACGCCGTGGCGCTACGCCTACGTGGCCGGCGCCGAGAAAACCTCCGGATGCATCTTCTGCGATCTTCCGCGTGCCGGGGACGATGCCAAAGCCCGCATTACGTATCGCGGTCAGCATTGCTATGTCGTCCTCAACGCTTTTCCGTACACTCCCGGACACGTGATGATCGTTCCATTCGCCCATCTGGATGAGCTGCAAAAGCTGCCGGCCGAGGCGGCGCGTGAAATGATCGAGCTGGCGCAGCGGATGGAGCGGGTGTTCCGCCAGCTATACCGTCCGGACGGAATCAATATGGGGCTGAATGTCGGCAAGGCAGCCGGGGCGGGCGTCGCCGGGCACATCCACATGCACGCGCTGCCGCGTTGGGTGGCGGACGCGAATTTCATGTCCGTGGTGGGGGAAACCAGGATCTTGCCGGAAAGTTTGGAGACCACGTACGAGAGGATCAAGGCAGCGATGGCGGGGTAGGGTATTGTGTGGGACCGGGTCTCTGACCCGGTCGGGCGGCCCAACGGGCCGCAGGTTGCGTGTATCGTCCGAGCTTCTGCGGCGCTTCGCACCTCCTGACCGGGTCGAAGACCCGGTCCCACACAGGCAGAGTTGGCTCGCACGCCCAGATACCTATCCGACAGGCCGCTAGCTGAGCAAGTCCCGCATTTCTTTTTCTCCGATTACTTTTACTCCCAGTTCTTTTGCCTTTTCCAGCTTTGATCCGGCGTCGTCTCCTGCCACTACAAAATCTGTTTTCTTGCTGACTGACCCTGAGACCCGGCCGCCGGCGTCTTCGATCATCTTTTTCGCTTGGTCGCGGGTGAAGTGGGAGAGGGTGCCGGTCAGCACGAAAGTCTTGCCTGCGAGTTGGGTTCCGCGGGCCTTTCTTGTCCCGGTCATCCGCAAGCCCAAATCTTCCAGCTGTTTCACGAGCGCTCGATTCTTGAGCTCCTGGAAGAACTCCACGATGCTTTGGGCAATGCGCGGGCCAACTTCGTTTACTTCCTGCAGCTCTTCTTCGCTGGCTTTCATCAGCGCATTCATCGAGCCGAAATGCTCAGCCAGGAATTGCGCGGTGCGTTCGCCTACGAAGCGAATGCCGAGGCCGTAGATCACGCGTTCGAGCGGGAGCTTCTTCGACTTTTCGATTTCTTCGAGCACGTTCTCGGCAGATTTGTCGCCCATGCGCTCGAGCTTCAGAAGGTCGTCTTTGGTCAGGCGGTAAATATCGGCAACGTTCTTTACCAGGCCGCGGTCGGTGAGTTGAGCCACGAGCGCGTCGCCCAGACCATCAATGTTCATCACCCCCCGCGAGGCAAAGTGCAGGATGGTCTCGCGCAGCTTGGCGGGGCAGTTGGCATTGACGCAGCGGTGGTCCACCTCGCCTTCAGTTCGGACGACATGGCCTCCGCATACCGGGCACCTCTCCGGCATGTGGAATGACTTGTGGCCCCGGGGGTGGTCTTTGTCTTCGACAACGCGCGTGACCTTGGGGATGACGTCGCCGCCTCGCTCAACCTCCACCCAGTCGCCGATTTTCACTCCGAGGCGCTCGATTTCGTCCATGTTGTGCAGGGTGGCGCGACTGACTGTGGTGCCGCCGACGGGAACGGGCTTCAAGGCGGCGACGGGCGTGAGTTTTCCGGTGCGCCCAACCTGCACCAGAATGTCTTCTATTTTCGTGATGCCTGAACGCGCCGCATATTTGTAGGCGATGGCCCAGCGCGGTGCTTTGCCGGTGTAGCCCAGTTCCTCTTGCAAGGCGGTGCGATCTACTTTGATGACGATGCCGTCGATTTCGTAGGGCAGGGTTTCGCGTTTGGGCTCTTCCTGTTCGATGAATGTCCAAATCTGTTCGAAGGTTTTCACCAGCTTTCGAGTCCGGTTGACCTTGAAACCGGCTGCGTCCAGGGCGTTCAGAGTTTCCCAATGGTGGTCAAAATAGGTGCGCCCTTTGTTGAGCAGGGAATATCCGAAGAAGTCGAGCCTGCGCTGTGCGGTGATCGAAGGCTCAAGTTGGCGCACCGTGCCGGCAGTCGCGTTGCGAGGGTTGGCGAAAAGCGACAGCCCTTTTTGTTCGCGCTCCTCGTTCATTCTCTTGAAGGCGGCAATGGGCATAAGCATTTCGCCGCGAACTTCGAAATCGGCGGGGGTGCCGGCCTTCTCGAGCTTTTCCAGTGGAACCGAAAGTGGGATCGAACGCACGGTGCGCACATTCAGGGTGACGTCCTCGCCGATGCTTCCATCGCCGCGGGTAATGCCGCGGACGAGTTTGCCATTTTCGTAGTGCAAGGCCAGCGACATGCCGTCGAGCTTCAATTCGCAGACGTATTCAAGGTCATTGCGCCCGCTCAGCTCATGGACCCGGCGTTCCCAATTGCGGAGCTCATCTTCACTGTAGGTATTGTCCAGCGAAAGCATGGGGGAGGAGTGCTGCGCTTTGAGGAAGCCTTCGCGCGGCTTGCCGCCGACGCGCTGGGTGGGGGAGTCGGGCGTGATGAGGTCGGGGTGCTCGTCTTCCAGGCGCTTCAGCTGGTTTATGAGCTGGTCGAATTCGGCATCTGGGATCTCCGGGGCGTCGAGGACGTAGTAAAGATGTTCGTGGTGGCGGATTTGATCCCGGAGCGAATCGATCTTTTTCTCAGTCGCCTTGGTCGCGGTGGGCATGACTGACAGATTATATTCGGGGAGAGCGGGCTGCGATTCTAGCAGTGA
>JBGQIG010000040.1:0-12944 GCA_041498365.1 Terriglobia bacterium
CAGAAACCAGCGGCTGTTCTGGATGACCTTATCTTTGGTGAAATTCTGTGCGTGCGTCACCAGCACCGACTCGATCAGGTCGGGATGGTTCAGGAAGTACACATGAATCCAACGAGCGCGGTAGTAAAAAATATCGCCGAACTGACGCGCCCAGCGGGTGAAAACCGCCAGCGGATCGGGACTGAATAAAGGAAAGTTCCCGATGAGAAAGCGGGGCGGGGGGCCGGGTGGACGGCGATTGGAGATTGCAGGCATAGGTGGGAGGCGATGTCTTCTTATTCGCATTCTACAGGTTCCGATCTCGGACCATTCCAGCCGGCGGCGACTGCGTTCTCCTATAATGTGCAGACTGATCTCCTGCGTCAGAGGAGTTCGGAAGCTACGGCTTAACCATGCTTCGTCCCGACTACAAGGAATTTTCGCGCCTCGCTGGCGAGGCCACGCTGGTGCCGGTGGTGAAGTCGGTCGCGGCCGACCTGCTGACGCCGGTTTCGGCTTTCCTCGCCATTGCGGCCGACGAACCCGATGCCTTCTTGCTTGAGTCGGTGGAACGCGGCGAGCAGATCGGACGCTACACCTTCCTGGGAGCGCGGCCGTACATGCAGGTGAGGGCTGATGGCGCGGACATTTCGGTGCGGCGTGGTAAGCATACAGAAAAGCGCCGGGGCAGCGCGATTCAGGTCATAAAGGAACTGCTGCGGCAGCATCGTCCGGCCGTCGTGCCGGGCTTGCCTCCGTTCACTGCAGGCGCAGTGGGTTACTTTGCTTACGATGCAGTCCGGCAACTGGAAAATATCGGCGAGAGGGCCAAGGACGACCTTTCCCTTCCCGACTGTGTGCTGATGTTCTTCGACCGTTTGCTGGCCTTCGATCACCTGCGCCATCAGATCCACATTATTGCCACCGCCGACGTATCGCGCGAGAGTCCCCGACGAGCCTATGACCGCGCCGCCGCCGACATTGCCATCCTGGAAAAGAAGCTGGCGGCGGGCTTGCGGCCGGCGCACTGGCACAGGAATTCGCGGGTGAACGGCAAATTGAAAATCCACGCGGGCACGGGACGGCAACGTTTCATTGCTTCCGTCGAGCAGGCCAAAGAATACATCGCCGCGGGAGACATATTTCAGGTCGTGCTCTCGCAACGTCTGGACTTTGCCCCGTCGGTTGCACCCTTCGATGTGTACCGCGCCTTGCGCACCGTGAATCCGTCGCCTTATCTGTATTTTCTGCGCATGGGAGACATGCACGTGCTGGGCTCGTCGCCGGAGATGCTGGTGCGCGTCACCGGGCGCAAGCTGGAATACCGGCCGATCGCCGGAACTCACCCGCGCGGCCGCGACGAGGCGGAAGATCAGCGCCTGGAACAGCAGATGCTGCACGACGACAAGGAACGCGCCGAGCACGTGATGCTGGTGGACCTGGGACGCAACGATCTGGGGCGGGTGAGCGAGTACGGCTCGGTGAAAGTGAAAGACCTGATGTATGTGGAACGCTACTCACACGTCATGCACATCGTCTCCGCGCTGGAAAGCAGGCTCCGTGGCGACCTGGATGCGCTCGACGCGTTCGCAGCCTGCTTCCCCGCCGGCACCCTGAGCGGCGCGCCCAAAGTTCGCGCCATGCAGATCATCGAAGAACTGGAACCGACGCGGCGCGGGGTGTACGGCGGCGCAGTGCTGTATGCGGATTTTGATGGGAACCTGGATTCCTGCATCGCTATCCGCACCATGTTCATGCAGGGCAAAAAGGCGTACCTGCAAGCGGGAGCCGGAATCGTAGCGGATTCGGATCCGGCCCGCGAGTTTGAAGAGTGCATGAATAAGGCACGGGCGGTGTTGAGGGCGGTGGAGGCGGCTCGGGGTGGTGGCTAGTGGTCAGTGGTCGGTGGTCAGTGGTCGGTGGTCAGTGGTCGGTGGTCAGTTGGCCGGTAGCCGCGTAGGATCCGACTGTGGTTTCCCATTTTGGTTTTTCTAACCGGCAATTCGTGACGGTCGTCACATCCCTTCTTGCAGACTTCTATGAAAATGTTCTCTTGGCAGGAGTGGTCAACATGGCCAAGGTGCAATCGTACCGGGATCTGGTTGCGTGGCAGAAGTCGATGGCGCTGGTGAGAGAGATATACCGCTGCACACGAGCTTTTCCTAAGACAGAAGTCTACGGTCTAACCAGCCAGTTGCGGCGTGCTGCCGTATCAGTACCGAGCAATATCGCGGAAGGACAGGGAAGACTCTCGAGCGGCGAGTTCAAGCAGTTCCTGGGGCATGCACGCGGGTCGTTGCTGGAAGTAGAAACACAAATCTTGATCGCCCACCAGCTTGGCTATCTTGCAAGCGACGCAACACAAGCTCTCCTGAAACGGGCTGCAGAAGCTGGACGTATCCTGAATGGATTGTTGTCCTCCCTCCCGCATCGCAGAGAATGCGCATGATGGCCGCGACTGACAGCAGCTGATTACTGGCCACTGATCACTGGTCACTGATCACTGACCAGCTTCAGAAAATTCCTCACCAGCTTCTTGCCCTCTCCCGTCAGCACACTCTCCGGATGGAACTGTACGCCCTCGATGGGAAATCTCTTGTGCCGCAGTCCCATGATCGTGCGCGCGCCGTCTCGTTCGATGGTAAACGCGCTGACTTCCAGATCGGACGGCAGATTCTTTTCTTCCACGATCAAGGAGTGGTAACGCGTCGCTGTCATGGGAGACAGAAGGCCCTCGAAAATAGTTTTGCCGTCGTGCTGCACTTCGCTGGTTTTGCCGTGCATCAGGTGCGGCGCCCGCACCACGTTGCCCCCGAATGCCGCTCCAATCGCCTGATGCCCCAGGCAGACCCCCAGCAGCGGCACCTTGCCGGCAAAATGCCGGATCAGCGGGATGGTGATTCCGGCTTGTTGCGGCGTGCACGGTCCCGGAGAGAGCACAATCCGCTCGGGATGCATCGCCTCCACTTCAGCCGGCGTCACCTGGTCATTGCGGCGTACCTCGACCTCCGCGCCCAGCTCACCCAGATATTGGACGAGGTTGTAGGTAAACGAATCGTAGTTGTCGAGGACGAAGACCATAAGCTAATGATCTGTTCTCTAGCTTATACCAGGAGAAAAACGCAGTCGTGCTCGTCTTAGGGCCGGTATTGATGCGGCCGATGAAGAGGCGCTCTAAACCAGAAGATGTTAGCGTATGTTGCAAAACTTTGCGCTCTCGATGACGCGATCCGGGCCGATCATTGAGACGACATTATTCGGGCGTCTCCCCGGCTGAACAGGCTGCTCAACAACGCTGGTAGTGGGTGGAGCAGGGCCTTGGCCCTGCAATAAGCGCTTTCAAATGAGTGCGGGCTTCAGCCCCTGCGGTATTTATCTCGACTTTTTCAGCAGCCTGTAAGGCCGTCCCTCAAAACACCTACAGGTAGCGCTGAAGCTCTGCTCCCCCTCTTCTAAAGGCTGGGGCAGCGCGCTCCTCATCTCGCAGGGGTGGCGCGTTTGCGCTATCTTTAATCTCAAACGTACGCCAAAGTACAGTCTTGACACGCTGGGTTCTAGACGCCATGCTATTGCTGCTTTTACGGAGAGCGCATGGCCGAAGCTGAACCCGAGAAGCGAGCGACCCGTCGTTTCGCGCTGCGGCTGCCCGTGGCCGTGACCTATTCGGACAATGGGTCGCAAGAGAAAAGCGCTCAGACTCGCGATGTAAGTGCTCGCGGTATTTGCTTCTACGTGGACTCGGCAATCGCCCCGGGCTCGGTGATCGAATTCACCCTAACCCTTCCGCCTGAAATTACTCTGACCGAAAGCATCCGGGTCCGCTGTAAGGGTAAGGTCGTGCGAGTCGATGATGGCAACGGCAAAGTAGCCGTGGCTGCAGTGATCGACGAATACGAATTCCTGGCCGAACCCTGAATCGGACTTCAGACCTCGAATTCTAAGAATCGACTTACCTGATCTCTGCTCCACCCGAAACCGGAGTCTTTTCGTGGCCTGCCATGTCCCGAAGTGGGACTTTCGTTCTCTTGGCGCCACTTCTCCGGGATACGGAGCGGTGATATCGTTGCATCTATAAAGCTCGTCCCCGAGAATGAAGTCCTTGCCGCGTATCGGCTGCCAATTTGTCCGGCTCTTGCTGTCGACGGCTGCTCTAGGCGCCACTTTTGGCCTGGCGCAATCGCCTACTGCTCCCCCCGGCCCCAGACCGGGCTCCTCCGCAATTCTGCGCTCGGTGAAAGTAATATCCGACGCCGAAGGGCCCGCGGTGGAGATCATCTCCAGCCGGTCTCCCAGTCCCACAATTGAATTCCTCGACAGCCCGCCACGGCTGGTGATCGATCTTCCCGACACCAGAGTTCTTCTGCCCCGCAAACGCCTCGAGGTCGGCGACGAGCAGATCCACGCGATCCGGATAAATCAGTTTCAACAGGCGCCGCCGGTAACGCGGGTGGTAGTGGATCTGGTGCATCCGGTCGGTTACAGCTCGGATGGAAACGGTCAACGCCTCCTGGTGCATCTGCATCCGATGGCAGAGGCGAGGCAACGAAGTCCGGAACCTCCTTCTGTGCCGGCCTTCACCCAAGGGGTTCAGCCTGCCTTCGTGCCGATCGGTTCCGGGAGTTCAGGAGCGGTAGTCGAGGCGGGGAGCCGGCTGTCAGGCAACTCGGCGGTAACGGCGGGCCCCGATACTACCGTTTTGCATCTGGCTCGGGGAGGCGAAGTGCGGGTGTGTCCCGGGACTACTCTTTCCGTGACCGCGTCGCAGAATGGTCGCGACCTGATGCTGGGGATGAGCACGGGCGCCCTGGAAGCCAACTACACCCTGAGCGCTTCCGCCGACTCGGTGGTCACGCCCGACTTCCGCATGCTGCTCGCGGGCCCGGGCGAGTTCCACTACGCATTCAGCGCGGACGCGCGTGGCAATACCTGTATCCGCGCCTTGCCGGGAAATACGGCTTCGGTGATTGTCTCGGAATTGATGGGCGATGGTACCTACCAGGTGAAGTCCAACGAGCAGGTTTTCTTTCGCTCGGGACGGATAAACCAGATGGAAGCCACAGTGCCCGACGATTGCGGTTGCCCGCCGCCGCAAATTCCGGCGATGCGCGCAGCGGTGCCGGCGCCGACGATCCAGGAATCAGACTTGCCGCCGGCGGTGCATCTGGCGCAGCCCGGAGACGAAGACAAACCGATGCCGACCGCGCAGTCAACCTCCGGCGTGCCAGCGCGCGAGGCACCCGGCTCTCAGGTGACGCTGACGGTAGCGCCGCCCGAGACGGCTCAGTTGCCCGCTCCAGAGCGCGGCGCGGCTCATGTGGAGGTGGACGCTCCGTTCGTCTTCCGGGCCGCTGACTCGGCTCCGTCCGCGCCCAATCTCGAAGGGCAAGCTCTGCCCATGTCGCACTCAACCAGGCAGGTCCCCGTGATCACTATTGCGGAGCCGCCCGAGGAAGGTAAGCACAAAGGCGTCTTCGGCAAGGTAAAGGGCTTTTTCGCGTCGATCTTCAGGTAGCATCTCGCGCATCGCAAGCACTATCAGGTATCCTTTTGCGCGGAGAATGCGTCTCACCAGGAAACCGGCCCGATTCTTTTTCAGCGAGCGACCATGACGGCCTCCGGCGGCGCACCAGCCTCAGTTTTCCCAGGACTTCTCAGCGATAACCTTGCGCTCTACCGCACTCGACCAGCAAACTTTGTGGCCTCATTTCTGGTTCACGCCATCGGAATGACCCTGGTTGTCTGGCTCGCGGCGTGGTTGACGGACAGCCCCAAACATCCTGCTACAGAGGTCAGCCACGCTATCAACGTTGGCCCGATTTCATTCTTGCCGGAAAATCCGGGTGGGCGCGGCGGCGGCGGCACGCGCGACAAGCTGGCTGCGTCGCGAGGAGCATTGCCAAAATTGGCGTTGGAAGATCAGCTCACTCCACCGCAGGCGGTACTTTTGAACCCTGATCCGAAGCTGCCGGAGCCGGCCAGCTTAATCGCGCTCTCCGCCGTCAAACTGCCCCAACTGGCACAACTCGGCGATCCGCTGTCCGCGGTTCGGGGTCCGCCCTCGAATGGTCCGGGCAGCGGGGGCGGAAACGGAAGTGGCTGCTGCGGAGGTGTTGGACCTCGCAGTGGGCCAGGCTTTGGACCCTACGATGAAGGCAACATTTTCCGCCCGGGTAGGGGCGGCGTGACCCAGCCGCGCGCGATTTATGATCCCGATCCCGACTATTCCGACGCCGCTCGAAAAGCCAAATATCAGGGATCGGTATTGCTGTGGCTGGTGGTGTCTGCAGACGGTCGTCCGCACGACATTCGGGTACAGCGCTCACTGGGGATGGGCCTGGACGAAAAAGCGGTCGCAGCCGTAAGCACTTGGCGCTTTCAGCCAGCCACGCTCAACGGCCAGCCCGTAGCCGTTGAAGTCAACGTGGAAGTGAGCTTCCGGCTCTACTAGTCGATCTCGGGGAGTCGGATGTCGGACGTAGGCAAAAAAGGACCAAAGCCCCGTCTTCTCAGCCTCGCCGGATGCCTTTTGCCAAGGGAGCCACTCTTTCCCTGACCTCGTCGGCGATTTCGGCGCCGCGCTCCATAGCCTCTTGGGCGAACTCTTTCGCCTCGTCCCTCCACTCGTCAACCGTTTCCCTGGCATCGTCAAGTTTGCGACGCAGATCTTTTCTCAGCAGCTTGCCGGCTTTGGGGGCCAGCAACATGCCAAGCAGTGCGCCAGCGCCCAACCCGATCAGCAGGAAGGTCACAGCAGTTCCAGCGGCGCTGCCGCGGTCTGAAGCCTCGTAATTTCCGGTACGCATGAAATATCCTTTCAAAATTCGGTTTCGGCTTGGATGCCTTTCATCTGATTCTAGCTGTCCGCTCGTGGTTCGAGGATTTCTTTCTGGGTTTTTCTGCACGATAGTTCCGCGTCAGTTCCCAAATCAGTTCAAGCCCGTGTAAAATAAAGAGTTGGATCCCCGTACCCGGCGGAAAATGTGGCTTGCCCGCCTTCCGCCGACGTCAATCGCAATAGTTAAGGAGAATTACCCAGCAATGGCTATCCCCGCCACCCAGCTTCGCCCCGGCATGATCATCAAGCACAACAACGATCTGCATTCCGTTTTCAGCGTCGAGCACCGCACCCCGGGCAACCTGCGCGCCTTCATCCAGGCCAAACTGCGCAACCTGCGGACCGGCGCTATGTTCGAGCATCGTTTCCGTTCGCCTGATCCCATCGAAAAGATTACGGTGGACGAGGTCGAGATGGAGTTTCTGTACGCCGACGGCGACAACTACTACTTCATGGATACGACCAACTTCGAGCAAACTCACCTATCCAAGGAAATTTTGGGCGACGCGGTCAATTACCTCATCTCCAACCTGCAGATTAAAGTGGAATTCTTCGATGGCAAAGCGGTGGGAATCGAGTTGCCGCAGACCGTGGAGTTGACCGTGGTCGAGACCGAGCCAGGACTGAAGAGCGCTACGGCTTCCAGTGTAACCAAGCCAGCAAGAACCGAGACCGGACTGGTGGTGCACGTGCCACCGTTCATCAATGAAGGGGAAAAGATCCGGGTAGACACCGCGGAGGGCGCGTACTTGTCGCGAGCGTAAGTGGAAGCGAATGCAGAGATGACTTCCGCTGAAAAAAATACCCAAGCCCGCCGCTTCCTGGTGCGGGGACGAGTGCAGGGGGTGGGCTATCGCTGGTTCGTGGAGCGCGAGGCGCATATCCTCGGAATCGCCGGTTGGGTGCGCAACAATGCCGATGGCAGCGTCGAAGTTCTCGCCATGGGATCGCGCGATCAGCTGCTCGGGCTGCGGTCGCGTCTGCAGGCAGGCCCGCGTGCCGCTCGCGTGGATAATGTCGAGGAACTCGAAGCCAAGCCGGTTGCCGGCCTGACAGCTTTTCGCATCGAAGGAGCGTGGTAAATGTCGAACCCCGCGCCGCGGCCATCGCGTCTCGACTGCGAACCGCTGAAGAAGCTGATCCGGGAGGTTCCCGATTTCCCCAAGCAGGGCATTCTCTTTTACGACATCACAACTTTGCTCAAGGACAAGCTCGGCCTCGCCACGCTGATTGACGCGCTCTCCGAACACTACCTCAAAGCTGACATCGACCTGGTACTGGGGATGGAAGCACGCGGATTTATCTTTGGACCGGCGGTCGCTTATCGTCTGAATGCAGGCTTCGTGCCCCTGCGCAAGCCGGGCAAGCTGCCGGCAGCCACGGCCAGATTTGACTACGCATTGGAATATGGCACCAACACTCTGGAGATTCACAGAGACGCTATCCAGAAAGGCCAGCGGGTACTCATCGTGGACGACCTCCTGGCCACGGGCGGCACCGCCGACGCGACTGCCAAGCTGGCCAGTTCGATGGGCGCAGAAATTGCCGGGCTGGGCTTCGTGGTCGAGCTGGATTTCCTGAAGGGGCGAGACAAGCTGAAGGAATACGACGTGTTTTCGCTGCTGCACTACGACAAGTAGGGTATTTGTTCTGCGTGGAGCAGCGCTCTCTCGACGATGGCGGTAATGCGGCGGCCGTTCTAGTCCATAGCCACCAATTCAGGAACTGAGAACTGACAACTGCTCTTCTGAAAACCGGTTCTCGGTTCTTGGCTGTCAGTTCGCAGTCTACGATGACCCGAGCTCTTTCAGGGTTGCAGTCTATCCGGCGACAAAGCGTTACGCACCAGGCCGGTGGATTTATCGCATCTACGCTGACTCTTCGATGACCAGCTTTGCCCCCTTCGCCAGATAACTCTTCCTGCGGAACCAGTCCTCCATCGCGGCTGTCAATTCGTCAATGGGAACCTTAGTCCCGATCTGCATTACGCCGTCCGCCACGGGCAGGGTGTTGTCAAATACGCTGGCGTTCGTGAAATTGCGCATGGAAAAACTGTCCAGCCATTTCACCGGGCAGGGCAGGCGCCGGCCATTTTCTTCGTACTCCACGCGAATCTTGCGAGCAAACATCAGGAAGCAATTTAACCACACTGGACACTGAGGACACAGGGTTACCGCGGCTTGACAGTCCGCTCTGCCGGGCATACGCTGCCGCGACACGTTGCTGGGTGCAGCGTAAGCGGAGGCGACTATGTTCCTTGGCGGCGGTTTGATCTACATCCTTCTGGTGGGCTTGGTTGCCGGGTGGGCGACGGGCAAGATCATGAAGGGCGCAGGCTACGGCGTCCTCACGGACATCCTGCTGGGTATCGCAGGCGCCATCTTCGGCAGCTGGGTCCTCCGGATACTGGGTTTCTACACCAGCGGTGGGCTAATCCCCAGCATTCTGGTTGCGATTCTGGGCGCGGTGTTACTGGTGGTAATCGTCCGCGCGCTGAAAAAAGCATGAGTCCAGCGGGGCCAACTACTGTGGCCCGCCCGGCCCAATCTGCACCAGACTGGCCGTGGCCCTGTGTTCAGGCGTAAGCCTGTGCCAGCGCGCCGGGATGGCGGAGCCCGAACGCAGGCGGTTCATCAGCTTGCCGATGGCGGTCGAACTCCGGACCAGGTGACCGATTTTCAGCGGACCCGCGATTTTTCTCTTCTGCAAATGATGCAGGCCGCTTGAAACCACGCAGCCACACTGGTTGCAATCCGGTGTGCCACCAAAAATGCACGGTTCCACCCGGCTCGTCAGATCCGCAGAATAGTTAGTGGACATTTTCGAAAAGATGCACTCCTGCGGATTTTGCGGCGGCTCCAGCAGCGCTTCCGCGATGCCCTCGCTCATCAGGAGTTTGGGATAGGTCTCACGCAGGCCGGGCAGTTCGCGCGCCACCAGTTGCCGTTCCTCCTGGGTCAGCATCTCCGGAGTATGTTCGCCTTCCTGCGGACTGTACAAACTCACCCAGATGCGCTGCACTTCCGGACGCGCCTGCCAGAACGCAACATACTCTTCGAGATATCCCGGACGCTTCAGCATCGGGCCGGTAATCGTCCAATGAATGTTCACTTCACGGTCACGGATGTTTTCCAGGATTCGAGTATATGTCGCCGGCTTGCGCCGTGGATCATGGTGCTCGGGCAGTCCGTCAACGGACACGGCAACCCGGCTCCGCGGCAGTCCCATCCATTCCGCCGGGATGGGAATGATCCCGCTGGTCACCACCAGGGTAAAAATATCCTGTTTGCTCAAGGCCGGAAGAATCTGGCTGAGCTCACGGTGGCGAATCATGGGTTCACCGCCGACCAGGGAAACGTGCAATGGCCGGTGCTTCTTCACCAGCGCCAGAACTCCCGAGACCAGCGCATCTCCGCGCAGGTCCGAAAGGTCTTTTAACGTTTTCTCTCCGCCCAGGTGGGTTTCGCCATAGGCGTAACATCCCGGACAACTTAGTGGACACTCACGAGTTATTTCGATGGACATCATGGGAGCGCGGCCGCTCAGGATGCTTCCCCAGGCAGCAAACACTTCTCCCACGGTCATTCCAGGACGTGGTTGAGGCATGATTTTCAGTTTAGATGCAGCGAAGCGACGTTAGTGGGCAGGAAAAAGAAAGAATCTACTCGGATGGACATCGTACACCGATGATCTGGGAATCACCCGCCGCACAGAAAGCAACCCACTTGGAGTGGGAAGCCGCAAACCTAATGTTTGCAATTTACTAGGAGCCGCTCGGCCCGCTAGACATCGTGTTCCTTTCTGGCAAAGTTCGCCAAATCCGGCTACGAGCATTCCACCCGCTTCTCTGGCAGAATGGAGGGTTGCAATTGTGACGGATTTTACTTCTGACTCAGGATGGCTATGAAAACTGCACGTTCGCGCGGGCCCCTCACGCGCAATATCCACCTCATCAAATGGGTTGAGAAAACGGCCGAACTGACCAAGCCGAAGGCCATCCACTGGGTGGACGGCTCGCAAGCGGAATACGACAAGCTTTGCCGGGAAATGGTGGCCGACGGCTCTTTTACCAAGCTGAATGAGGACTTGTGGCCGGGCTGTTTCCTGGCCCGCTCCGATCCTGGAGATGTGGCCCGCGTCGAAGACCGGACATTTATCTGTTCCTTATCGAAGGACAACGCCGGTCCCACCAACAACTGGGAAAATCCCTACGTCATGCGGCGCAAGTTGAAGGAAAAATTCAACGGCGCCATGCAGGGACGCACTATGTACGTGCTCCCGTTCAGCATGGGGCCGGTGGGCGGGCCCATGTCGCAGATCGGGGTGCAGCTTACCGACTCACCTTACGTAGTCGTAAATATGCGCATCATGGCCCGAATCGGCATCGATGTGTTCAAGGAAATCGACAAAGACGAGCAGCGCGTGGTTCCCTGCATCCACAGTGTTGGAGCTCCACTGGCTCCCGGCCAGAAAGACGTCCCCTGGCCGTGCAACCAGGAAAAATACATTGTCCACTTCCCCGAGACTCGTGAGATCTGGTCTTACGGCTCAGGCTATGGGGGCAATGCGCTGCTGGGGAAGAAATGCTTTGCCCTGCGAATTGCTTCTAACATCGCGCGTGACGAGGGCTGGATGGCGGAGCACATGCTCATCCTCGGCGTGGAAGACCCAAAGGGTCAAAAGACTTACGTGGCGGCTGCGTTTCCCAGCGCCTGTGGCAAAACCAATTTCGCCATGATGGTGCCGCCTAAGGGACTTCAGGACTGGAAGGTCTGGACCGTAGGCGATGACATCGCCTGGATCAAACCCGACGCCGACGGCTGTTTGCGGGCCATCAATCCGGAAGCCGGGTTCTTTGGCGTGGCGCCGGGAACGTCAGAAAAAACCAATCCCAATGCCATGGCCACTCTCTCCCGCAACACCATTTTCACCAATGTCGCCCTCACTCCGGAGGGTGGAGTGTGGTGGGAGGGCATGACCGACAAACCACCTGCCGAGTGCCTGGATTGGCAAGGTAACCGATGGACACCGGAAATTGCCAAGACCACCGGCGCCAAGGCAGCCCATCCCAATGCGCGCTTTACCGCTCCCGCTTCGCAGTGTCCGACCATCGACGCCGCCTGGGAAGACCCCAACGGGGTGCCGATCAGCGCCATCATTTTCGGCGGTCGCCGCGCCAGCACGATTCCGCTCATCTACCAGGCTTTTAACTGGAGCGCCGGGGTCTACGTCGGGGCCACCATGGGATCGGAGATGACGGCGGCGGCGGCGGGGGAAGTCGGCAAGGTCCGCCGCGACCCCATGGCCATGATTCCGTTCTGCGGCTACCACATGGGAGACTATTTCCGGCACTGGATCAAGATGCAGCGCTCCCTCAGCCGGACACCGCGCATTTTCCACGTCAACTGGTTCAGAAAAGATGCGGAGGGAAAATTCATCTGGCCGGGATTCCGCGACAACATGCGCGTGCTCAAATGGATCGTGGATCGAGTCCACGGCCGCTCCCAAGGCAAGGAGACGCCCATCGGCTGGACTCCCCACTACGAAGACATCGAGTGGAATGGCCTCGACTTCCCCAAAGAGAGATTCGAAAATTTGCAGACTGTAGATCGGGCAGCATGGCGCTCCGAGGTCATTGGGCATGAAGAACTGTTCATTCTGCTCCACGCTCATCTTCCGCCCGAGATGATTTACGAAAGGGAGCTACTGATCTGCCGCCTCTAATGTAGACGCGAGCGTCCTCGCTCGTGCTCCCGATACAAGCATGCCGCGGGTAGTGTCGAAGGATACCGGTCCGGGCGGTGTGAGAGTGCGGGTCTGGGTGCTGTGGGAGAGTACGTTCGGGCGCAGTGGAGGGCACGACTTTCAGTCGTGCCACAAAACGCGACAAACAAACCCGGCTTCAGCCGCTGCGGATGGCTCTTTTGTCCACTGATAGAGTTTTCCACCGAAAAGGTTCAACCGGAAGGAACGGGCTCGGCTGACGCCTCGTTAGCCACGGCTTCCAGATGACGAAGCGTCTCCTCCACCGTCAGCGAATACATCTCCCGCCCCAGGCCCTCGCCAGACTCCGCGGCCGCTTTCAAATAATGCCCGGCAATCTCCACCGCCAGCGTATCCGTAATCGCCC
>JBGQIG010000041.1:0-12833 GCA_041498365.1 Terriglobia bacterium
CTCGGTGCCGCTGAAGGCAAAGTTATATTTGTTGCAGTACAGGATTCTCATGTGCGTTGTGCCCCACATTTCTGGTGATACGGGAAACGAAAAGGTCGGCCAGAGCAGCCAGGTTCTTTTCCCGGTCGAAGTGTTCCAACACGTGTCGACGAGCGGCATGGCGCAACCGAGGCAGCGTCGTCCGCGAGGTACGGAATATTTCTATTTTGGTTAGGAAGTCTTCGAGCGACCCCGGGCGATACAGGAACCCGGTCCGGCCATCCTGAACAAGCTCCGGAATTCCCGTGATCGCCGGAGCCAGCACGGTCTTCCCGCGTGCCATCGCTTCCATCAGCACCAGAGGGATGCCCTCACTGCGGCTGGTAAGCACCACCAGGTCGCACATCGCGTAATAGTCATCGAGTTGCTGCCGACCCAGATGGCCCAGGAGTTTCACATGCTGCTCGAGTCCGAGATTTCGAATCAGATGTTCGAGCCAGGCACGCTCCTCGCCTTCTCCTGCTATCAGTCCTCGAAATTCAGTCCCGTTTTTCTTCAGTTCGAAGCAGGCCCGCAAAAGAAAGGCATGATCTTTGACCGGATGCAGCCTGCCCACCGCCAGCATCAGTAAGCTCTTTGAAGCTCGATCTGGTGAGAAATGAGGAACGCCGACGTCAGGCAAGTTCACTCCTATTCGCCGGACCATGATTTTCTCCGGCGCGACGTCACGGTAATGATCCAGGACGAAACGCCGGTTGAACTCCGAGACAGTCACGCAGAACGCACAGTTTTTAAGCTTTGTATCCAGATAGGCGCCGTGCAGCAGCAGATCGGAGCCATGCAGAGTCACGCTGTAATCGATCCCGAGCAGGCGGGCCGCGACCATCGCGACCCAGGACGCGAAGTATCCGTGGTGCACATGAATGTGCTCCACCCCACGCCCTTCCAACCTCAGCGCGTAACAGGCTCCCAGCAGCGTGTGGGCCAGCGCGCGTACTCTTCGCGCGGGAGGCTCGCTCCCTTGCGCCAGCACGCGCGTCAGAAGGTCTGCCAGCGAGCTGAATCTGCGCAGACAGAGCCATGTAGCCTGTACAAGTAGTCCAAGTCGCAAGGGCTGCAGATAAAGGGTTTCCGATGCCAACGATCGCAGCTCTGGTTCCTGCGGAACTGCATCACAGCGCCGGGCGCTGCACGGAATCACTGCCATTCCACGGCGGCGCAGTTCCCCGATTTCTTCGAACACGTAGGGCTCAACCGGGGAAGGGAACTGATTGGCGAGATAAGCGACCGTGGGCACTTGTCAGGCGAACGCAAACAGAACCGTCAGGAAAACTCCGAGCCAGGGCAGAATTCGGCGATAAGAGATAGCTATCGTTCGCGCCACGCCACGGTGGATCAAAAAATAGGCGGCGCACGCCAGCAGTTCAGCCCAACCGTACCCGGCAATTCCGAAGCGAGGAAGCAGTAGGTGCGTTCCCATACCCAGCAACACAACGTGAGCCAGATACGACCACATGACGGTCCATGGCTGTCCCACCACGAACAGGGCCGACGCCTGCAGGTTGTAGACTGAGTTCACCAGCACGCCGACGGCCACGAAGGGATACACCGCAAGACTCGGCATCCACCTCGCGCCCATCACATGCCCGACAACGAAAGGACCGATCAGGTAGAAGGTGCACAGCAGCGGGCCCATGGTGAGGACCTGCAAACACAAAGCCCGTTCCAGCGCTGTGCGTAATTCTTCGCGTTTGTTCTGTAGCCGTGACAGAGACGCAATCACCATGCGTCCTGCCGCCAGGCGGAAGGTCCCCAGAGCTTCGGCGATACGAAGAGCCAGCGCCACGAACGCCACAGCTTCGGCCCCGGCGAACCGCCCTACCAGCAGGGGATTGATCAGGGTTCGCAACTGCCAGGTCCGTAAGGATGCCGTCAGCCCGATGCCAAACGCGAGCATCTCCCGGGCGCGGGCTGCTTCGAAGCGCGGTCTTGGGACCAGCTGTGCCGATGCGCATGCTGCGACCAAGACGTATGCCTGCCACGTCATCTGCCCAAGTACAGGCGCCCAGACGCCGAAGCCTTTCCACGCCAGGAGCGCTGACACTAGCAATCCGAGGACCTGCCCGCGCAACTCGATCCCGGCAACGTTTCCGAAATTGAGTTCACGTTCCAGTTTCGCGATCGGAACGCCGCTCAGCCCGGTAAGAGGAACAGTGAGCAGCAGCACCAGGTAGGGCAAGACAAACTCGCGGCTGCCATACCAACGAATGAGTGGCGGCGCAAGGCCCGCGCCTGCCAGCGCCACGGCAATGGAAATGCAAAAGATCAGCGTGGAGGCAACGTCGTAGGTTTCCTTGCCGGGAGCGGCCGTGCGACGTACAAGATACGTGTCCAGTCCGGCCCGCGTCAGGTTGGAAAGAAAGGCTGCCAGACCGACGGCAGTGACGAATACGCCATAGCTTCGTGGGCCGATCCACCGCGTCATGACCAGCATGTTCCCCAGGCTGACGAACACCCCCAGTCCATAGCGCGCAACGAAGTATGCGCCGCCGCGAATGGTCTGCGAGGTGGCGTCCGGCGGTGAGAAGGTCTCGGGAAAAACCACGTCTGCAGCGGGAGCGGTGCAAGCTGGTTTCGTGTGCAGCACGTGCGGTTCAGCAGGGAAGGGCATTCAATCGCTTACTGCCCGGCGATTCTGTGTGGCCAGAATTCCCGCGATCGTGAACAGCAATCCATTCACGAACTGGTAGTTCATAACGACGAAGCTGCCGTTAAACAAATACACCACGACCAGGAATGGCCAGAAGGATCGGAACTGCTCATCCGGGAAAGTGCCCGCTTCGAATGTGACGTACGGGCGCCTCTTTGAACCCAGCCGAAACAAGTCGACGACAATCCACAGATACAAAGCCAGCCCTATCAGGCCATGTTGGACGGCAATTTCAAGATACGTGTTGTGAAAAAAGAAAGCTTCCTGGTGAAAGTCGTGGACCCGCTTCGCCAACTCTGGCTGCAGGTCGTTTGCACCCCACCCTGTGAGCGGCTTCTCCAGAAACATCTCCAGGCCGGTCCGGTATATCGCGACCCGGAATTCCACTGGGCTGCGTTCTTCCAGACGGGTGAAGAACGAAGCGTTCGTATCTTCGAAACTGAGAACGGTCAGCAGCCCTACTCCTCCGGCCAGAACCAGGCAGAGGCAACCGCGTCGTACGCGCGGGCTGGAAGAAAGAAGCAGCAAGCCCGCCACGCAGCCGGCAAAGGATAGCCACACGGCTCGCGTCTCGGTTGCCAGAATTGCCAGCGGCAACCCCGCCAGCAACAACAGCGCCGGCAACCCTTTCAGACGTCCGCGGCGGAATGAGTCCAGGGCAACCAGCCCCAGCATATTCAGAGTGACGCCGTTTGCCACAGCCTGCAGGAAGGGTCCGCGGGCGCGATCGGCGTGAATGCCCAGATTTTGGTCGAGGATATAGCGGGGGAAAATCAGTTCATTCGTACCGAACAGAAACAGGATGGCAATCAGGCACAAATAGCCCAACACCACCAACGCGAACGTCTCAAACCTGCGCAGTGAGATCGCATCGTCGAACACGAAACCCGCCATGTGGTAAAGGGCGAACGGTACCACCCACTTGGCGGCAAACACGCTCCAGTTCTGAGCGTCAAACGGCTGGGCCAGAACACTGCCGAGCCCCAGCCACAGCAATGCCGCCATAGGCCACATGGCCGGGGTGACGATGGTTGCGGGCCGGCGCAGTACCAGCACCCTTAGAAACACCGCAAACAGCAGAAGCAGGAAGGCCATCCGGTCCAACCAGTAGAACTGCATATCCGGAGGCCGGAAGAGCATGACCGTCAAGGTTGCCAGAAACAGGAACGCAGGCGCCGCCACCACCGCATGGAGTGGGCGAAATGCGTTGATTACAGCCCAGTGCGCCAAGGTAGGCCCAGAGATTCGAGTCGTAATTTGTCCCGTTGAGGCCATGCTAGGCGCCGCTTCCATGCAGGACTACAAACACCGTCCTGCATAAAATCCGCAGATCCATCCAGAAGCTCCAGTACTCGATGTATTCGAGGTCGAGTGCCATGTTTCGCCGGAACGAAGGATCGTCTCTGGCGCTGACTTGCCATAGCCCCGTGATCCCCGGCGTCACGTCCAGCCGTCGAAGATGGTCCAGGCGATATTGCTCGAAGTCGTCGAGCGGATGCGGCCTCGGACCCACCAGGCTCATTTCACCCCGCACCACGTTCCACAACTGCGGAAGTTCATCCAGGCTGTAGCGCCGGAGCAACCGGCCCACGTGAGTAATGCGCGGATCGGCGGCAATCTTGAAGCAAGGCCCCTCTCGCTCGTTGCAGCCTCGCAGGCCGTCCTTCAACCCATCTGCATTCGTGACCATGGTGCGAAACTTGTAGCAAACAAATCTCCTGCCCTTGAGGCCCACGCGCTTGGCTCGATAGAGCACCGGTCCCGGTGAAGCCATCTTGATCGCCAGGGCGATCGCAGCCATTAGAGGTGCTGCCACCAGCAGGGTCACCGTAGACACCGCAACGTCCAGCGCCCGCTTCCAGAAGAGGCCCGACGTTGGAGCTTTCTCTTCGTGCAGCCTGAGCACCGGCAAGTCGCCGAAATATTCGAGCACGAGCGGGCTCAACTCGTGACCCCGCTCGTGGCCCCCCTCATGCCCCCCCTCATGCCCATAGAGATCGGGAATTACCCGAATGTTGAGCCGGTTGCGACGTGCTTCCCGGATCGCCCGCCGCGCTACGTCGTGCTGGTCTGGAATCGCCACGATCACTTCATCCACAAATTCACTCCGCGCGATCCGGGCTAGATCGCCCACCCGGCCGAGCACATCGCCCGCAACCAACTCGCGGTCATCCACGAAACCAACAACCGTGCGCCCTTCGATGTGTTCTCGCTCCAGGATCGCGGCCAGTTCACGTCCCAGCCGCCCGGCTCCGACAATCAGAACGTTCTGCCCATAACCTCGCGCCACACGCCGTGCCGTGACCCGCCCCCGCCATTGCATCCAGCGGAAGGTCTCAGCAGGTGCAGGTACCGAAATCCCATCCGAACTGACGGACTGCAGTTTCCTTGCTGGAAAACGTTCGGCTAGTTTCGGCACCAGACCGGGTGGGCTTGGACGGCCGGAGTTCTCGGGGTTGAAAGTGGCGGGGAAAGACACTTCAGGCCAGCTCCAGTTCGTATCCTTCAATGGTGACGGCCACGGATCGCTGAATGCACTCAATCGAGATGACCAGCGTTTTCTGGCCACTCTGTGCCAGAATTCCTTCCAGACCGTCGAGGCAACCGCCCCGGATTCTCACCCGCTGCCCCACCTTCAAGAACGCATGCAAAGCGCATGGAAGTTTCTGCGCAAGCAGCCTGCGCAGGTCGTCAATCTGCTGGGAGGGAATTGGACTCGCATCTCCGTGCACGTTGACGAAGCCCATTACCCCTTCCGTGCGCAATACCCTTGCGCGGGCCGGAGGCGAAGGGCGCAGCCGCACGAATACGTATCCCGAAAACAGGGGAAGAGAGATGGTCTTTTGCCGATCGCTCCAGTGGTGAACTTCATTCAGGAGCGGAAGAAACGTCTCCACCCCTTTGCTTTGCAGTTGGGCCGCAATTTTGGCTTCGAAACGGTACCGCGTCTGTATCACATACCACGGGTCTGCAGACGGAGCCGCGGCAGTTGGGCCGCCTGAAGATGAGTCTGCCTCCAGGGGTTCCGGCATCAACCGGTGGGGGTAGGTTGTCATGGGGACGCTAGTGTGTGTCGGACAAAGCTCTGCTACTTGAGTCCCATTCGAATTTGCGGCCTGTTTTCCACAAAATGCTTCCAGCGGAAGAGCCTGGAGAAGAACCAGCAAGTCTCTACAGCCTCCGATAAATTCCTTCAGGGATGGGAAATATTCGATCGTTCAAGACCGATCCAAGCAGTCGTGCATTCGTAGCCTGCAACATCTGCACCGCTCTTTGCGCCGCGGCTCGCCGCGTCGAGTTGGCTTCGAGCACGAGGATGACTCCGTCACTCAGGTAGCCGAGCAGGGCAGCGTCGCTGCACAGTCCGGCCGGAGGACCATGCATCACCGTGTAGTCAAACTCGAGGCGCAGTTCCCTCAGCCTGCCGGGCAACCATTCCACCGAAAGACCGGCCTCGTTTTCACCCAGGAACATTTCGCGTGGCACCCGCCACAGGTGGCTGGCAATTCGCCGTGCGTCACGCAATGGCCTGAATCCGGCAGACCGGAAGACTGCAGTCGGTCCCTCATATTCCTCGTTCTCTTCAGTGGATGGCAAATACGCTTCCACCAGCGCCACTTTCCCGGGAATCTGGGCGGCCAGGGCACGGCTCACCCGCAGACAGATTCCGGCAACATCGCCGTCCTCGACAGCACAGAAAACGACTTGCCGTGCCGGCTTCGGCCATCCTGGAAGGAACACCTGCCGCACCAGGCTGCGGATCTGCTCGTCCCCAAAGCGGCCGGGATTCCACCGAATCGACTCTCGCTCCGCCGGCACCTGCGGTTCCAGAACTTCAGTCTCGAAAATATTGCCTGCCAGCGCCTGTTCCAGTAGATCTGGCCTTGTGCTCATGGTTGTTTTCCTTGGCGGACCCAACGCTCCAGGCCTGATTTGGCCATACGATGCGCCTACTCTTGCTCCAGGTCAGGAAAGCTATTCATCCCTTGAGGCAGTGACGCCAGGACGGGAATGCCCAAAAAGGCGATCACCTCATCCGGCGTCCTGAACCCTGCGTTCATGTAGTCTGCGGCGAAAGCCAGGCTCGTGCTCAGCGTGCCTCCGAGGACTACGCCAATCAGGCCGAAGACCCAGCCCGCTCGGGCGGGCAGTGCAGGCGTTCTCGGCTCCTCGGCGACGGTAACATTCAGAATGCCTCCCTGGTCCAGCGCATCCTCGATCCTCGCCTCCTCACGTTTGTTTATGTAGAGGAGATATTTTTCCTCAGCTGCTTTCAACTCCCCCAGCAACTCGCCCTGCCGGATCGCATTACCTCCGAGCCGCTGGGCGACCTGCCGGTATCCACCTACCTGAATGCTTGTTGCTTGTGCATGTGCTTCAAGTGCGCCCAACTCAACCTGGGCCTTGATCAGTTCCGACTTCACCCATTCATGATTGGGGTCCTGGTTGGTCGTCTGTTCGCGCAACGGCGAATGCTCCTCGGCTGCGATGCTGGCTCTGGTCTCGGCGATCTGCTGATCTACTTCCTGTACCAGCCGGTAGGAAGGTTCGAATTTTGTCAACAACTCCGTCCGCTTCAGCGTCAGTTCCAGCAGCTTCGACTTCATTTTCTCTGACAGCTGAGGATTGTCGGAATTGCGAACTACCGTAATGGTCCGCTCCGGCAGGGCCTGCAACTTCGACTGCAAGCCGCGGATGCGCTGCCTGGTCTCAGTGATCGTCACCTGGGTTTGGCGTTCATTCGCTTCGGCATCGCTGAGCTTCTGCAAGGCCATGTCCCGTTCCTGCGCCGCGGAAACTACGCCCTGATCACTGGTGAAATCCATCAGGCGAAACTCTGCGTCCAGTAGTCCTCGCCGGGAGCGCACCACCTGCTGCTCGAAAAACTCGTACTCTCCCGAAGGGCGCCGTACGTGGTGCTGCCTATCCAGGTAGGCACGCGCCAGGGAGTGAAGCACGGTCACCGCCTGCTCGGGATGGGACGACGCGTACGTCACTTCAATCAGGTTCGTCTTTCGCATCGGCTCGACCCTCAGCCGGCGTGTCATCGCCCGGACAGCTCGAGCCAGACGCACTTCTTCGCTGCCCCCAAGAAATCGCTCGAACCAGGCTCCCCTGGCTAGTCCGACGGCCAGCACCACCGTACGCAGAATTTCGTCGTCCTTAAGCAGCTCGACTTGCGAGTTCAACTCTTCTTCTGTGACTTCGTCCCGCTGAAACATCGGCGATGGCGTGGGCGCGGGCGTGACCGGCGTGTCCACCCGCCCCCTCCGTACCAGCACTTTCATGTGAGCTTGGTAAGAGGGCGCGAGCACCCCGTAGAGGACTACAGCCAGAAAGACTGCCAGGAATGAGAGCAGCCCAAGGCGGCGCTGCCGGAACAGCACCGCCAACAGGTCACGCATCGTGGGGGAGGGCGCCGTCACGGGTTTACGAATGATCGTGAGCTCTTCGCCCATAAAGAGTTTTCTTCCGGCCCGATAGACTTCTGGTTAGTTGTTTTTTGGTATCGGGCAGCGGCTGAATCCGCTTGAGGGCACGGTAAGCCCGGGAGACGTGTTGCCTTCGATCTTCGAGAGGAGTTGCTTTCCGCACCTCTCCTAAAATTGGGTTGGGTTCATGTATGTACTGACACTCGAAGTCGGCAGGTAGCGCCGGATTTTCGAGATCCTGTTTTGGGGGACGTACAGCAAATCGCCGGCCCGGAGATGGAAATCCTCAGCCAAGTTCCGCGATCTCAGCATTTGTTTTATGTTCAAAATGCGGGCCTCCGTTTGCTCCTCCGAGATCCGCCGGAACAGCACCACTTCGGAATGCTTGGACTGCTCCGTGAAGCCTCCTGCCATGGCTACGCCCTCCGTCACAGTAGCGTCGCCACGCAATTCGTACTTGCCTGGACGCCCCACCGCGCCGGTGGCGACGAAATAAGGTTTCTCGAAGTCTTTGAGAGCGACGGTGACTTCGGGATCGTGCAGCGTGGCGGCGTAGGCCTGGCGGACCAGGCTGCGCAGCTCAGCCACCGTCACGCCTTCCACGAACAGTTCGTCCAGTCCTCTCAGGGTAATGAAACCATCCGGCCGCACACTAACCGTCTGGTCGAACTCAGATGCGAAATTGAATTTGATCTCGATCACGTCACTCTTTCGTAGCCGGTAGAGCGGACGGCGGTTCCCCATCTCGTCTGGACTCGATGCACCGTCCGCTATTCCGGATTTCGTGGCCCCCGCCGCCCCTGCGCTTTCCTTTGCCACCTTCGCCTCCGCTGAGGCCGCGGCCGCCACCGAACCTGCGTGTGCTGTGCTGCAGCAGAGCGCCACCACCGCACAGGTTAGAAATCGCTTCATTTCTGTCTTTTCTTTTTTTTGGGTTGTTGGCCGTTTCTTTCGCGGCGCTTCTGCAGTTCGCAGGTTATCCCCGCGAAAATAAGGCGGCAAGACATGGGAAGTGTTGTCTACCAAGGTGTGTCTATGGACGCGAACTCGAGCGAGGGGAAAGGTTTCTATCAAGAGAAGATTTGAGAGGCGCCGATAAACGCAGCCGTTACTCTTTTGTGGGATCAGAAAAGCAAGTCTTACCACCTTGACCACTCTGCTTCGCGCTCTCCTGTGATGGTTCTCAGCAACCAGGCGATGGTTGACTTTTCGTCCAAGTTTCCTCGAGAAAAATTGAGCCGGGACGGCACGTCCGTTCCCACGACAGGTAATTGGTCTCAGCCTCCTTAGGAGCACCCACGAAAGTAGACTGGCCAACCCTTCACGATCGGTCTCCTTAATTGGCAAATGTAGCAACCGCCTGTTATCTGTATTTCCTGCAGGCATTTAAGCGCCATATGCAACGCCCACAGAGCCGCCCCAGTCCGTTCCGGGCATGTTTTGCACCGGTCATCCAACCATCTGCGATGTTGAGATGTCACAGCATTGCCGCTTCTCGGTCATGTAGGCTGCCATCAATTAACACCTGAATTGGACCGGAGGATTTGATGGTGCGCCCCAAGGATCTATGGAATCTCTATGCGGTACGGCGTCAAACTCGATTGGTCTGCTAGTCGCCGATTCCAATCAAATGCAATGCCAGCTTCTGGTCAGCGCGCTTCGCCGCCGGCCGGACTTCCAAGTGACTTCGTGCATTCATGATGCGGACACCATTCTGCACGTCATCGCTTCCTCCCCGGTGCAGGTGGCGATCCTCAACGCCGACAATCCCCGAGACGGCTGGCCGGACATGACGGTAGTGCGACGGTTGCATCTCGCTCATCCTGGTGTGGCCAAAATCATCCTGCTCGACACCTACGATCGCGACATCGTGGTCAACGCTTTCCGCTCCGGTGCCCGAGGATTGTTTTGCTTCTCCCAGTACCCCTTCCGGCTGCTCTGCAAGTGCATCCAGAGCGTGCATCATGGACAAGTGTGGGCCAACAGCGAACAGATGCGATACGTGGTCGAGGTCTTGAGCCAGGTGCCCTCGCTGCACATGGTCAACTCGCGTGGGATCAGACTGCTCACCCCGCGCGAGGAGCAGGTGGTTGCCCTGGTGGCCGACGGCCTGAGCAATCGCGAGGTGGCCCACGAACTCTCCCTAAGTGAGCACACCATCAAGAAATATCTGTTCCGCATCTTCGACAAACTGGGTATTTCCAGCCGCGTGGAACTGGTCCTCTATGCGCTCAGCCACGGCGGGTCCCGCCAGGCGGAATGGGTGGCGGGAGTAGGCGCCTAGCCGGTTTCTTCCTGGAAGCCCTATTTCCAAGACCGGGCTTCACTGGCCACCGACAAACTCATTTCTCCAGCGGCATCTTCTTGCAAACGATCACGGTGTGCCCGGTCTTCGAATCGATCCGCGTAGTGACCGGCTCGCACCGGCAGGATACCGTGTTTGCATTCTCCTGCTTGGTCACTACGCAGTGCTCGATGACCTCCGCCGAGGGCGGCGGCATCTGGCTGCGAATCGGGGCGGGCGGTGGCGGTTGAGCCGGTGCAACCGGCTTCTTCTTGGCTGCGCAGCCAACCAGGAACAGAAGCAGGATGGGCCAGAGTCGTCTCATGGCAGTGATGACAGAGCCAACCCGCACAATATAACCCGCTGGCGTGGCGCAACCTATAGCATCAGGGATACCAAACTCTCGAGGGTGCTCCTTCCAAGCGATGCTTGGGTGGGGATGTTCGTCCGTCAAGGAATACAGAACGCTTTGTAGCTAGGCCTTCCCCAGGCCACGGAGACTGGAGCCCTTCCTCCAATCCGTCAGCTTCATTTAGCTCATGGAAAAGAAATTCCCGCCCAAGCAGAGCTTGGACGGCGCACCCTCGATGGTAAATACACCCGCCCATGTTGCCGCCGGACAGCCCACAAATTAGACTATGCTGCCTTCATTTCATGTAACGCTGGATTCGCAGGGGCAGGGCGAAAGGATCCCAGGATGGATCTGCCGAACGTTTCCAATCAGCGCCGCTGGACCATCGTCGGCCTGCTTTTTACGGCATCCTTAATCAACTATCTCGACCGTGCCGCGATTTCATTCGCGCTTCCTTTGATTTCCAGAGATTTCCATCTGACGCCGGAAACCAAGGGTCTGTTGCTTTCCTCATTTTTCTGGTCGTACGCGCTCATGCAGGTTCCCATTGGCTGGTGCGCCGACCGCCTTAATCTGCGCTGGCTCTACGCCGGAGCCTTCGCCCTTTGGTCATTGGCGCAGGGGCTGACGGGTCTGGCGGAGAGTCTGGCAGTCTTGATTGGGTTCCGCATTCTTCTCGGTGTCGGAGAGTCCATCTACCTCCCGGGCGGGACCAAGATCGTCAGCTTGCTGTTCTCGGCGAAAGATCGAGGTCTGCCCTCGGGGCTCTTTGACTTCGGTACCCGAACCGGATTGGTCCTTGAAGGCATCCTGGTCCCCTGGCTCTTAATCCGGTATGGATGGCGCCACACATTCCTTCTATTGGGCTTTACGGGTCTCCTCTGGATTGTGCCCTGGTTTTGGGTTTTCCCTCGTCGTATGCGGACGGTGAACAAGGCGGTTTCTCCACCGCCCGGGATGTCGTCCCCCATCCGGTGGAGCGCATTGCTCAACCGCAATTTACTGGGCATTTGCCTGGGATTCTTTTGTTTTGATTATTACTGGTATGTGCTAGTCACGTGGCTGCCTGACTACCTGGTGACGGTCCGCCACCTCAGCATCGTACAAGCCGGTTTTTATGCTTCACTCGCGTTCTTCACATTCGGGGTTTCCGAACCGCTCGGAGGATGGATCGCCGACAGCCTGGTCCGCCGGGGTTGGGATGAGACACGAACGCGGAAAGGAATAGTCACTGGGGCTTTTTTCATGGGCCTGTTACTCATAGCAGCCATGCGGACTTCAGATACCCCCATGGCGATCGCACTGTTGATCGGAGCCTCCCTGGTCGGGCTTGCTACTGGCAATCTGCTCGTAATTCTTCAATGCTGTGCGCCACTCGAAAAGGTCGGGATATGGACCGGAGCGGAAAATTTTGCCGGCAATCTCGCCGGAATTGTCGCGCCCCTGGCGGTAGGATTGTTGATCAGGCGCAGCGGGTCGTATGTTCCAGGTTTTGAGCTCGGCGCGATCATTCTTCTTGTGGGACTGTTCGCTTATTGGTTTGTAGTCGGTGAGTTAAAACCCCGGTCGTCATAGAGTTGCATATTGGCGTCATGCTGGTGGGGGCGTCGCTTCGCAGACCACCAATGACGACCTGTGTCGCAGTTGATGTGTTCAGGAGAATGACCCTGCGCCTGAGAGCACACCAGTGAATGCAAGCTTTACTTTGCGACCACGTTCAGCGTGCCCTCAATCACGTCTTGGGAATTTCCCCCAACCATGATCTTGAAGGACCCGGGTTCCACGACACGATGCATATCCCGGTCAAGGAACGAAAGGTCGCTGGGCCCAGTCCTGGAGTAGTAGTGTCATCTAATCTGAATCTGTTCCGTAAACTCAGACTGGCGGATGTCAAGTTCAACGATCCAATGTCTAGTTCGGGTAGTCGTGTAGGGCGGTTGTGCCAGCCCTGCGGCGCTACGGATTGCTTGGGCCTGCTGATCTTGTTTCCGCGACCTACCAAGCAGGTTTGCCCTGTTTGTCCCGGAATACTACAATCTCTTCGCCTCGTTTGATTTCGCGGGCAAAGATGGTCTC
>JBGQIG010000042.1:0-12788 GCA_041498365.1 Terriglobia bacterium
ATCGCGACGAAGGATTCCCGGTTACGATTGTCCGGCCTTCTCTGACCTACGGTGAGACCCTGATTCCGCTGGTGATCAACAGCTGGGAGCGCTCCTACACCGTGGTCGACCGGATGTTGAAGGGGCAAAAGATTATCGTTCCGGGAGACGGGTCATCGCTTTGGGTAATCACCCACAATTCCGACTTCGCGAAGGGGTTTGTTGGTCTGCTCGGACATGAGCAGTCGATAGGCCATGCTTTTCACATCACAACCGACGAAGTTCTGACTTGGGATCAGATCTATCGCATTGTGGGTGCAGCGGTCGGTGTGGAACCTCGCATCGTGCATATTCCATCTGACTTCATGGTGGCGTGTTTGCCCGACATGGAAGGCACGCTGCTCGGCGACAAGTCCGCAAGCATCGTGTTTGACAACAGCAAGATCAGACGCTTTGTCCCGGACTACGCCGCTACGACCCGGTTTGCGCAGGGCATTCGCCAGTCTCTGGCGTGGTTTGACGCTGACCCCAGCCGTAAGTTGATTGATTCCGAGGCCAATGCAACCTGGGACAAACTGATCGATGGCTACGAGAAGGGACTGCAGGAAGCCGTGGGGTCCTTGCAGGGGGCAGGAGTCGGCCGGTAGATGTTCGTGGGATTGATGAGCGCCGCAACACCTGGTGCTCACTGACAGGGAAAAAGCCTTTAACCGTAAAGGGCGCAAAGGATAACGCAAAGTGCGCCCAGAAAGTCTTTGCAATCTTAGCGATATCCTTTGCGCCCTTTGCGGTTAGAGGCTTTGCTCCGTCGACCGGGAGGTGGAAGTTCGGTCCCGCAACGTGTACACAAACTGCAGAGGAACTGCTCAAATAGCCCTTGATCCTCGAGTCGGTTTGAGCCGATTTTTCCGTTCCAATCAAGCTTTCCACAGGCTGTTGCGAGATGCCGGACTCGGTTTCAGCGGGTCAAGGAGCACGGGCCCGGCCAAACCCTCCGAAACCGCCCGATTACGCCACTTGTGACTCCTCTCCGCCACCGGGACCTTCGGTTGAAAAAAGACGAGAAAAGGGGTTGGCATCGTGCGCCAGATGATCTATCTTGGCAGGCACAAAATGTAGGCTCCGGGGGCGGAAGATTCCTGGTACTTTCGTAGTCCGATTTCAACGCGGTGGCAGGGCTCGGGTCAGCCAACCTGACGCCACTCGCGAGGAAATATCGCTCCGTTCTTTGGCGTCCTGCTAATTCGAGTCATTCCTAGGAATTGAAGGAAGGACCAGCCGTGAAACCTCTTTGCCTCCTGCTGAGGACCTCTCTCTGTATCCTCTTTTGCTTTTCTGCAAACGTTTACAGCGCCGCTTCTGACCCTTCAGTGGACACCTCCATTGCGGCCAAACCTGCAGAAGTTCCGAAGCCGGGATCCGCCTCGCCGGTGAACGTCGCCATTCCGGGACCTTTGCGCTCTTTCCTGCGTATGGCGGGCGTCAGTCAGAAGATCTCCGCCGAAGAAGTGCTGCCTCTCCTGGCGCGCAACGTGGCGGTTGAAGGCTATCAGGGGCGCAAGGACAAAACGGGCAAGCCCACCGAGTTTCTGATTCTATTGAAGCGATATGTCGACCAAGCGAGGGAATTGGTTACGCTGGCCGGTCCGGAAGGTGTGATTCGCGTTTCCAGTTGCGACCAGGCGGGACCGTTGCTGGCGATCCTTGGTTACCGGTTTCGACAAGCTTGCGGCAACGACACCTCGCTGGAGACCGCCGACCCGGAAAGGGCCTTTCTGACTATTGATTCCGGTTTTCCGTTGGCGCCGCTCGAGGACACGCTGCGAGGAGGAAAACCTTTTGTCTACCCCTTCCCTGCCTCGCCGGTGCCATTGCTGTTCTCGCCGAGCGATTGGACGCAGACTGGCACAACCGAGAAAAGCGCCAGGGGAAACGATGTGGTTTCCGCGTTGCTGGACGATCCTTTGCTGTCACGCCTTTACTGGGCGCTGGCCCGGATGGATACGGAAACCAGCACGGCCCTTCTACAATTTGGGGGAATACCGAATCTGCTTCCCTTTGCCCCTGTTCTTGACTTTTACGGCAGTCACATCTCCATTCGAAATGGACGGGTAGTCGTCCCGGGTGGAGCGTCTGCAGAATCCGCGTGGAAGGACCTCGCCGAAGCGAGCCCGGACACGCCAAAGGAATTCGTGGCGCGTTTGCTCGCAAAAGATGATGGATGGCTGGCCGCCTATTTCGACACGCTCTCCCGCCTGACTCCGGCTCAACAGGTCTATTTCACCGATTCCCGCCGCTTGCCGCGTTTCTACGAGGCGCTCCGGGGAAGAGATATTTCCCCCAGTCCGGCCAGGCCGGTGTTCCGACCCGATCCCGACCTGCTGCTCCTGGTGACCCGCCTGCAGCTGGATGCGACCGGTCAACCGAGTGTCCCCGGCAATCTGCAAGTGTGGGAGCAGATTCTCCGGCAGAAGACCGATTCCAAGATAGTGCGGCAGTGGGCCAAGCGTGCCAGCCACTGGAAAAATCCGGATCAGCTGGTGGAAGCGATGTTCGCATTCTCCCGGCAGAGTTCGGACGAAGGACCGCTGCGAATCTACCTCATGCTGAGTGCAATTGACGGTGCAAGGCCCGTGGAGCAACGTCTTAGTCCGCAGACGGTCCGCCTTCTGGCGGAGAAGTTTTCACGGTACGGCAACCAGTACCTGATCTTTTCCGAGTTCCCCGGTTTGAACGATGCCTCAATCACCCGCTATCTCGCGGTGGTCGACGTTCTGGACCGCATTTCCAATCTCACGCTTCGGGCCAACTGCCTGGGTATTTTTCAAGCCAATGTCGGGCTCTGGCAAATCCTGGCGCGGCAAGGACAGATCTCGGCGGCAAACTTGAACGATTCCTGGCAAGGGTTGATCTCTCCTTTTGCTCCCGGGATATCTTCTCCCGCCAAACTTTTTGACGCGGGCCGAGCCTCGGTACAGGAACTGTGGCGCGCGGCGGCCGGCAGGCCCGATCTGTCCCAGAGTGAAGTCATCACTTTATTGGCCGGCCCAAACCAGTCCCTTCCGGAAGGCCAACAGGTGCGGCAGGAATTGGCCAACAGAATCCGCGCCGCCATGGACGGCCAACGCATGGTTTCTCTCGACACTCTATTGGCTCTGGGTGATGGTTTGAATGAGTTGGCGCAAGGGAAACCCGTGGCCAATGCCTTGATCCCCCTGGCCGGAGAGCTGCGGGAATTTGAGATGCCGCGGCCGATGTTTACCAGTGGCGAACGCAGCGAATGGGCAGCCGGTTTCTACAACACCCGGCACAGCTCGTTGCAGACGCGAACCGATTTGACCAAGATTATCAAGTCCCCGGACTCTCGCCAAGATGTGGCGGAAGCCCGCGGCTTGCTCGTGCCCTTCTTGCGGGACACGCTGGTGGGATTGAACTACGCCTACTACGAACCACCTGGATCGCAAATTCTTCACCATAATCCTCTCTTCGTGCGCTCGCATGACTTTTCGGGAGAAATGGCGATGGGGGGAGGACAATCCTGGCACGTCCCACACGTGTTCGGTTCCGGTTTACCGGCCGGTGGGGGTGCTCATCTGGCTGGCTCCCTGGCGGATCTACCCTTTGTTCTGGCGGAAGCGGAACAGGACTTTATCGTTCCGGAAAATGTGCAAGCTCTGATCTGGCATGAGTTGGTGCCAGGTCTGCTGAGCAGTGCGACGCTGCCGCGCTGGTGGGGAGTGACCCGTAACGAGTTGCACGCGGTTACCCTCTATCAACGCACGGGTGAAGAGCTGTTGGCCGCGGCTGCGCAGGATGAAAAGGTGCGGCGCGCCGTGTTGGACATTCTTTCCGAGCGCATGGTCCCCCAACGATCCGAGCGATTGGAAAAGTTGCTCCGGGCGGGCGCCGTGGAAGAGGCGCTTTCCGCCGTGATGCCCGGTGAGACCTTTTATCTGGCGGCTGAATTCCGCCAGAGGTTCCCGGGACAAAGCAATTCCTGGGGAAAGGCAGGGGAGGAGCTGGAGAGTCTGGCAAGCCGCTATCCCGCAGAAGTCAGCTGGAAGCGATTATCGGAGGATTTCGGGGTTCCCCATCCGGCATTGGCGCAGAGTTACACTCGCGAATTGCTGAAGGTGAAGCCATTTCCCGCCTTCATGGGCTACTCCAGCCGGCTGCTGGCGGAATCCTGGGACTCGAACAATTTGTACTGGGCGCGCCTGGCCGATGAAATGGGATATCCGCCGGTGATGCTGAACCGTCTGGTTCCAGCGCTGACCTATCGGATGATCGAGAAGATATTTGCCACTGACTTCGAGGATTGGCCGGCCATGCTGCGCGCGTTACGGGAAACCGGCGATGAGTTTCGCGGAGGCAAGATTGCCACGTTACCGAAAGTGGCGTTGAGTACAAGCGTTCAATGAGCATTGTTCGTCAAGAAACTTTCTCAAGATTCCCGGCCAGTTAGAAGAGGCGCGGGCGGGTGAAACAGGACATATGGCAAAACGATTGCTTCTCGATCTCTTACTTCTTTCGGGACTCCTCTTCGGTACAGCCTTGGGGGTGGCAGCCCAGGAGGCTGAGACCAGCATTCACGTCGAAGTCGACATGGTGCAGTTGAATGTGGCGGTGATGGATAGCAAGGGTAACTACGTGACCGGTCTCCGTCCTTCGGACTTCGTAGTGACCGAGGATGGCATTCCGCAAAAAGTTGCCACCTTTGGGGAAGGCAACGAAGCCACGCGAAGAGTAACTACCATTGCGCCCGGCCAGGACAAACCGGGACTTCGCAGCCGACCGCGGAATGACGGCTCGGATTCTGCGGATGCATCGTCCGAGCTGGGGTCGGAGCTGGGGTCGATAATGGCGGGCGCCAATGTTTTTATTTTGTTCGACACCAGCAACTACATGTACCGAGGCTTTGTTTTTGCCCAGGATGCCATTGCTGAGTTTGTCCGGTCGCTCGATGGTCCGGACCGTGTGGCATTTTATTCGTACAGCCGCGATCTTTCCCGCGCTACCACGCTCACGGCCGACCGCTCGCAGGTCCTGCACGGAGTGCGTTCAACAGTCGCCGGAGATGATGCGGCTCTTTACAACGCTTTACTGATGACCGTTAGAGATGCGGGCCAGAATACGGGTAGAAAGGTCATCGTAGTTTTCTCGAACGGGCCTGACAACGCCAGCATGGTGCCTCCGGAAGACGTGGCCGAGTTGGCACAGTCGAAAGGCATTCCCATTTATATGATCAGCACGCGCGAGGCCAAGCTGGAGCCGGTCTCCAGCACCGTCTTCAAACGTATGAGCGCAGCGACGGGCGGCGAGGCCTACTTTGCCAAGACGTGGCGAGAGCAGCAAAGAGCGTTCGCTTCAATCCGGAACGACCTGGCGCACCTCTATTCTGTGAGCTACTACCCACAGCCCAATCCGAACCGCGGCTGGCGCACGATCAAAGTAAACCTGCTGGGAGAACGCTTGAAGAAGTGTCGTATCCGGACACGCAACGGCTATCGGCCGCAGGCGACCCGCGTCTCCGCGGAGGGGACGGCACCAGCTCCCGGGCTCGGGCCGGCCCCGGCTTCATCAAATTGAGAATCTGGCGCTTCGCTTGGCAGCCGACCGCTTGGGGCTGGACTTGCCGGGCATAGTCGGGGCGAGGGCGACGGTTTGTGCGACCTTGAGCAAACGTTTACTGAAGACCCATGAGTTTGGTAAAAAACCACACTCGCACAGGACAGGCAAAGGTCCAAGCGCCATCTCGGTCTTACACCGCAAATCCAATGGGGGTATGACTTGATCGGACGACGAGAATTTATCCGTGACAGCGTGGCAGGTGTTGGGTGTCTCTTATTCAGCCGAGGCGCGCCATTTGCCGCTACACAACCCGCGGGAGCCGATTCACGGATCGAAGTCTTGCCCAAGGAGCCGCTGGGAACCATCTCGCCCAACATCTACGGACACTTCGTGGAAAACCTCAGTGGCGTGATCTACGACGGGATTTGGGTGGGCGAGAACTCCAGAATTCCAAACGTGAATGGTGTCCGCAAAGAGTTAGTCGAGGAGATGCGGAAGATCAAAGCACCGGTAGTTCGTTATCCCGGCGGATGCTTTGCCGATAGTTACGATTGGCGAGATGGCATCGGTCCGGCTGACAAGCGTCCCCGGCGCACCAACTTCTGGGCCGATGGAGAGAGTGCAGCCAGTCCTACCAGCCATAAGTACGATCCCAACCAATTCGGGAGCAATGAATTCGTACACTTCTGCAAACTGATTGGAAGCCAGCCTTACCTGGCAGCTAATGTGCGCAGTCTGCCGGCGGAGGCGTTTTATCAGTGGGTGGAATACTGCAATTCCCCCGCGGGTAGCACGACTTTGGCGGAGATGCGGGCGGCGTCCGGTTATTCCGATCCATTCGGGGTTCGCTATTGGGGCGTAGGAAACGAGTCGTGGGGTTGCGGTGGAAACTTCACGCCGCAGGAATACGCTGTGGAATTTCGCAGATACACGACCTGGGTGCCACGGTACGGGCAGGAATTATCGTTCGTCGCTTCCGGCCCCAATGATGACAGCTGGGACTGGACGCGCGGCTTCCTCGAAGAAATCGTCCGCAAAGGCCCGAGAGAACTACGTTCCATCTTTGGGTTGGCGCTCCACTACTATGCCTGGAACCTCAGCCGGGGCCGTACGCGAGACTGGGTCCAGGGCAAAGGTGATGCGCTCAAGTTTGATGCGGTGGACTGGTATGAGCTCATGCGCCAGGGCGATGTGATGGAGTCTCTCATCAATGGGCACTGGCAAGTCATGGGGGAAATCGACCGCGAACATTCCGTCAAACTCGTAGTGGACGAATGGGGACCGTGGTATCGGCCGGGCAGCGAGGCCACACCCGGCAACCAACTGGAACAGATGCCGACACTGCGGGACGCCATTTTCAGCGGCATGACCCTGGACATATTTAATCGTCATCCAGAAAAAGTAACTATGGCTAACTGCGCCCAGTTGATCAATTGCTTGAACAGTTTGTACCTAGCTCATGAGGACAAGTTTTGCGTGACCCCCGTCGGTCATGTGTTCGCGATGTACGCCGCGCACCAGGGCGGGGAGTCTTTGCGAACGATTTTCTCCGCGCCTGCCGTCAATTACGACCGCGATGCCAAACCCGCATCATTCTGGGGATTACAAGGTTCAGCTTCCCTTCATGAAAAAGAGTTGGTGCTCACAGTGGTGAATCCGCATGTAAGTGAGCCGCGAGAAACAGAAATTAGCATTCGCGGCGGGAGCTTCAAGTCGGGAACAGCCAGCACGCTTACAAATTCCGACATCCACGCGCACAATACATTTGACCAGCGGGATGTCGTTGGTCCCAAGACCAAGACCGTGGAAGTCAGCGGAAGAATTCTCACCTTCACTTTCCCCCCGGCCTCGGTAACCAAGTTAGGACTCACGCTGACCTAGAGTTGCGTATGAACATAAACACTCGTTCAGAAGAACATTTCTGAAGTTGAGTGCAGTCGCAGCGGGTGAGGCCCGCGTCTCTACTACGCCGCCTTCGTCGCTGTTCGGCCATTCGCAGGTGCGTCTTCTAGACGGTCCCTTTGTGCACGATCTGCACCAGAACCCATTGGCCTTGAGTCCCTGAGCCAGTGGCCTCGGCTCTCGGGTGAGCAAATTTATCGCCACGGCCCTGACTTTCGTGGCCTGCCGGGGGTCCAACAATGCTTGAGAAACGTGAGGCGGGAGGTTGCCGCGGGGCAAGAGGACGGGGAGGAAATGGTGATTGACAAAGGCGGTCAGGTGCTCTACTTTCTTTGGTTTGCGCAGTAAACGATTACTCTGGACTGAGGACCCCTTTACATGCTCTTGCCGCGGTTGAGGGAAGAGGTGCTGGAAGCAAATCTGGAATTGGTGCGAAGGGGATTGGTACTTTACACCTTCGGCAATGCTAGCGGCATCTCGCGCGACCGCGACCTGGTGGTCATCAAGCCCAGCGGAGTTCCTTACGAGCAGATGAAACCGGAGCATCTGGTGGTCACCGATCTCGAGGGCAAGATCGTGGAAGGCGATTTGCGGCCCTCCTCCGACCTTGCCACTCATCTGGTGCTTTATCAGGCCTTTCCGGAAATTGGCGGTGTCACCCATACTCATTCCGAGTATGCGACGGCATGGGCGCAGGCACGCAAGCCCATTCCATGTTTCGGAACCACTCATGCCGACTACTTTCACGGTACGGTACCGGTGACAGCCGTGATGAAAGACAAGGAAATTGCTTCGGAGTATGAGAAAAACACCGGGCATGCTATCGTTCGAGCCTTTAGGAAAGTAGGGTACGCTGTGGTTCCCGCGGTTCTGGTAGCCAATCATGGCCCCTTCGCCTGGGGTCCGGACCCAGGAGCGGCCGCGCATAATGCGGTGATTCTGGAGGCGGTGGCGCGGATGGCGTATTTCACCATCACGATCAATAAAGGAGCGGAACCGGTGGGCGGGGGCCTGCACGACAAACACTACCTGAGAAAGCACGGATCGAGCGCGTACTACGGACAGGCAAAGGAAAAGAAATGATGCCAGCGATAGCGATGTTTGTGGAAACGCAGCTTGTGCATTTGTCCGCCGTAGATGTGGTGATCATCGCGTTCTATTTCTTCCTCGTCTTGGCAATCGGATTTTATCTGAAGGGCCGGGCCAATACCGGCGAAGACTTTTTCATGGCAGGCCGCGAGATGACCGCCTGGGTAGCCGGTCTCAGCTTTCTCTCCGCCAATCTGGGTGCGCTCGAATTGATGGGCTGGGCCGGCTCTGCCTATCAGTACGGCATTCTGGCGACGCACTGGTACTGGATCGGCGCCATTCCAGCCATGCTGTTCCTGGCGCTGGTCATGATGCCGTTCTACTACATTTCCAAAACTCACTCGGTCCCGGGATATTTGAAGCTGCGTTTTGGCGAACCCAGCCGCGCCCTGTCCGCGGTTTCCTTCGCGTTCATGACCGTGCTTATGAGTGGCGTCAACATGTTTGCCATGGCCAAGGTCATGCAAATCGTGCTGGGATGGGACATCAATTTCAGCATCTGGGTCTCGTCCCTGACCGTCGCCGTTTATGTCACGCTGGGCGGGCTGCGCTCGGCGATCTTTAATGAAGTGCTGCAGTTCTTCCTCATCTGGGCGGGCGCTCTGCTCATTCCGATTCTGGGTTTGTACGAAGCCGGCGGGTGGGGCAACCTCAAGGTCCAGATTGCGCAGAGAGCGTCAGAACAGTACGTCCATCTCTGGGCTGGATTGGGCTCATTTACCGCCAATCCCATGGGAATCCATTGGACCGGCATTGTTTTTGGACTGGGCTCGGTTATCTCGATGGGCTACTGGACCACGGACTTTCTGGTCGTACAGCGCATCCTGGCGGCAAAAGACATTCGCAGCGCGGAGATAGCGCCCATTATCGGAGCCGGATTCAAGATGATGGTTCCAATCATCGTGATCCTGCCCGGTTTGCTGGGCTTGGCCGTACTGCCGGTGAAACTGGTTCCAGAATCAGTGGCTGCTGTAACTGGTGGCCATAGCTACAACGACGTGCTCCCGCTCATGCTTGCCCGCTACTGCGGTCCCGGGCTGCTCGGCCTTGGAATTACGGCGCTGATTGCGGGCTTCATGTCTGGCATGGCGGGAAACGTGAGCGCCTTCACCACGGTCTGGACATATGACATTTACCGGCCGCTCATCAACAGCAAGGGCACCGACCATCATTACGTGAATATGGGACGTTGGACCACGGTGATCGGCGTGCTGATCAGCGTAGGTACGGCCTATCTTGTCATGCAGTTCGCCAGCATCATGGACTACGTGCAGGCATTGTTCAGCTTCTTCATTGCTCCCTTGTTTGGTACTGTCATACTCGGAATGCTCTGGAAGCGGGCGACCGGTCCTGGTGGTTTTTGGGGACTGTTGTGTGGGACGCTTTCCTCCATCAGTATGTGGGCGTGGGTCAAGGTTGATCCCAGCGCGCTGCGTTATGTAGCACTTTCGCCTCACGCCAAAGCTCTCGCCCAGGATATGTATCAGGCACTCTGGTCTTTTGTAGTCTGTGTTGTGGTGACCGTGGTGGTGAGCCTGGCGACGAAACCTGTGCCTGACAGCGAATTGACAGGTCTGGTATACGGGCAGACGGAAATTCCGTCGGTTGGGTCTGTCCCCCTGTACCAGAAGCCCCTTTTCTGGGCTGGCGTGGTGACCGTCATTTTCTTCGTGCTGAACATTATTTTCTGGTAGATCGGGATTTTGACAGATCGAGGTGCGCGGCATGATTTCCATCTGGTTCTTCATCGGCGTCTCACTTGCCGTGAATGGCGCGTTGATTTTGGCTGCAGGAATTTATCAGGTTGTGAATCCTCCAGCTGATCCGGGCGTGGTCCTGTTCAACTTGCACGCCAACGTGTGGTGGGGCGCTGTGCTTCTATTGATTGGTTTGATTTATTGCATTCGATTTGCTCCCAGGCGGCAGGCCTAAGGCGAACGATCTTCATAAGGGCTAAAGTATGGCGACGAAGAAAATGACGATGGGCATGATCGTGGGCAACCGTGGCTTTTTCCCCGATCATTTGGCCAAGAGCGGCCGCGAGGAAATGCTGCGCGTATTATCTGCTGCCGGCATGGATGTGGTGGCGCTCAGTCCGGAAGAGAGCAAGTACGGAGCAGTGGAAACCCGGGAAGAGTCCAGGCACTGTGCCGAGCTTTTCAAACGCAATCGCGACCGCATCGATGGCGTTATCGTGACCCTGCCGAACTTCGGCGAGGAGCGGGCCATTGCCGATGCCTTGCGGCTGGCGGACCTGCACGTACCAGTGCTGATCCAGGCCACGCCGGACGATCCCAAGAAGATGACCATCGCCTTCCGCCGCGACAGTTTTTGCGGCAAGATGTCGGCGTGCAACAATTTGAGGCAGTACGGCATTCCCTACTCGATTACGACGCTGCACACAGAAAGCCCGGATTCGCCCGAGTTTGCCAGTGACCTGCAGTGGTTTGCCGGAGTCTGCCGCGTAGTCAATGGCTTCCGCAACCTGCGCGTGGGATCCATAGGTGCGCGTCCCACGGCCTTCAATACGGTCCGATACAGCGAGAAGATTCTGGAGTCACAGGGCATCTCGATTGAGACCCTCGATCTTTCCGAAGTGCTGGGCCGCATCGAACGGATGAAGGACAACGACGACAGCGCCCAGGTAAAGCTGGCCTCGATCAAGAAATACGTGGATTCGAGCGGCGTGCCCGAGGCTGCGCTGATGAAGATGGCCAAGCTCGGCGCCGTAGTCGATCACTGGATGGCGTCGACCGAAGTGGCCATCAGCGCGGTACAGTGCTGGACTTCCATCGAGGAAAATCTTGGAGTTGTGCCCTGCACGGTCATGAGCATGATGAGCGATGGTTTGCTCTCGAGCGCCTGCGAAGTGGACATCTGCGGGGTGCTCGGCATGCACGCGTTGCGTTTGGCGTCGGAGACTCCTTCGGCGCTGTTGGACTGGAACAATAACTACGGTTCCAATCCCAACAAGGCCGTGTGCTTCCACTGCTCCAACCTGCCCAAGCATTTCTTCCGCTCGGTGAAAATGGATTTCCAGGAGATTATCGCGGGAACCGTAGGCAAGGAAAACACCTTCGGCACCTGTGTGGGACTGATCAAGCCGGAGAAAATGAGCTTTGCCCGCTTTTCCACCGACGACACTGCGGGCAAGATGCGCGGCTACGTGGGCGAAGGAAAGTTCACCGACGATCCGCTGAATACTTTCGGTGGCGCCGGCGTGGTCGAGATCCATGAGATGCAAAAGCTGCTGCGCTACATCTGCGAAAACGGCTTCGAGCATCACGTCGCCGCCAACCTGTCCAGCGTAGCGCCTGCTGTCCACGAAGCAACCACCAGATATCTGGGTTGGGATATGTATTTTCATCCAAACGACTACAGGGCTTGCTGATGGCGATTGTGGCGGGAGTCGATTTTGGAACCCTGAGCGTGCGCGTCTCCATCGTGGACAGCGAGCGCGGGCTACTGGACTCCGCCGTCGCTGAATATCCGCTGCACCGCAAGCGCGAAGATCCGGAATACGCCACCCAAGCGCACGAAGATCACATGCGCGCTCTGGCCGCCGCGACCCGCGAGGCGGTGAAGAAAGCCGGCGTCTCGGGGGACCGGGTAGAGGCGATTGCTCTCGACACCACGGGCTCGTCAGTCATTCCAGTTGGCAAAGATCTGAGGCCGCTCGGCGAATATTACTTGTGGTGCGATCATCGCGCCAAGGGCGAGGCCGCGGAGATCACTGCGGTCGCTCATCGCGAAGGACTGGAAGCAATCAACTGGTGTGGTGGCGTGTATTCGTCGGAGTGGGGATTTTCCAAGCTTCTGCACTGGCTTCGCCATAACCCGTCCAAACGTTCTGAATTTGTTTCCGCCTTCGAGCATTGCGACATGGTGGCCGCAACCCTGTGTGGGATTACTGACCCCAAAGAGGTGAAGCGCAGCGTTTGTGCCATGGGCCACAAATGGCTCTGGAATCGGGCGCTCGGGGGCCTCCCGCCTGAGGAATTCCTGGTGAAGGTGGATCCGCTGCTGGCGGGTGTGCGGGAGAAGTTGGATGGCGAATATGCGGCTTCGGATCAGATTGCGGGGAAACTGTCGCCATATTGGGCTGACAAACTTGGCCTGAAGGCGGGTATTCCGATTCCGGTAGGCGCGTTCGACGCGCACTGGGATGCGATCGGAGCCGGCTGCGGCACCGACGACATGGTGAATGTGGTCGGGACCTCCACCTGTATCATCGGAATCACTCCATC